>JBAWXO010000312.1:0-2935 GCA_037144035.1 Kiritimatiellales bacterium | reverse complement strand
CAAGCCGGAAGCGATTAGTGGCGATATGGTGCAGCTTACACATAAAGATATTTTGACCTACGCTCCGCAGGCACGCGGCTTCGACTGGTTTTATTGCGGAGAGATGTCTTCGTACTGGTGCAATTATGATCTCAAAGGTAATGCGCTTTCAGCCTCCGGGGAAATGGTGAAGTCCTCTGAGTTCAGGGTTGATGTGCAAACCAAGGCCGGACTGGCCTTCATTAAAAAGAACAGTGACAATCCGTTTTTTCTCTATCTGGCCTACTTCTCTCCGCATGTGCCGCTGGAAGCGACCGAAACCTATCTGAAGCGATTCCCAGGCGACATGCCGGAACGGCGCCGGACAGCACTGGCGATGATGGCGGCCGTGGATGACGGGGTCGGACAGATTATGGAGATGCTGGAACAAAGAGGACTCAGAAAGAATACGCTGATTGTTTTTACCAGTGACAATGGTGCGCCGCTCGGAGCTCAGACGCCCAAAGTGATGGACGATGTTTTGCCGGTCGGCAAGGCCGGCCCGGTCTGGGACGGCTCGCGGAACGATCCGTTACGCGGCGAGAAGGGCATGCTGGCCGAAGGCGGCATGCGCGTCCCGTTCATCATGTCCTGGCCGGATCGTCTGCCGCCGGGAACGGTTTATAGAAAGCCGGTTATCTCGCTGGATATCGCTGCAACGGCCAATGCCATGGCCGGGTTGACGCATGATCCATCATTGGACGGCGTGAATCTGATTCCTTATCTGACCGGTGAATTCTCCGAAGCCCCTCATGGTGATTTGTTCTGGAAATTCTGGAATCAGGCGGCGATCCGTTCCGGTGACTGGAAATTTGTCCGGTCGGGCCGGAATATCGAGATGCTGTTCAATATGCAGAACGACAAGGAAGAAAACCACGATGTGATCAGTCAGTATCCGGAAATTGCGCAGGAACTCAAAAAGAAGCTGTCGAACTGGGCGGATCAAATGGCTCCGTCCGGATTGCCGTCGGGCGGACTGAACGATCAGGAAGAAAAATGGTATCGGTATTATTTCACAAATTTAAAGGACAAGAGTGAGGTTGCCGTGATTCCTTCCGTAATTACGCCTGTTTCGGTCGGGCCGTTGCCGACGATCTATGCGGCCATGGACTCTGATGGGGACAATATGCTCTCTGAAACGGAATTCGTTGAGGGCCGAGCAATACTTGAAAAGCCCCTTTTGATGAAAAAAGAAAATTTAACGGAGGCGCAGTATCAGACGAATCTCAAGGCGTATGAAAACAACTACCGGGCTAATTTTAAAAAGAGAGATGTAAGTGGCGATAACTTGCTGGATGCCGGCGAGTTGAAATAAGGAGAAACTGAAATGACATCGAGAGAACGTGTAGAGAGATCAATTAATTTTGAGAAGCCGGACCGGTTGCCGTTCAACTTCTGGATGGATCGCCGCCGGATGGAGGAGCTGAACCGTAAGTACGGCGAGGATTTCCGCGTCACCCGTTTTGATGCCGATGTGGTCGAGGCGATGAGCGGGGTGCCGTTTCCGGTGGGCCGGTTTGAAGAAAAGGCCGGTACGCCCTGGATGATCGCACCGCTGTTCAAGGATTGGAACGTTACGCCGGACATCAAACTGCCTGATCCGAAAGATCCGGCGCTGACGGCGAATTGTGTGGCGCTGCTGAAGCGCTATCCGGACAAGGCGGTGATTGCCAATCTGCCGAATGTGCTGACGCATGTGGAGGCGATGATTTCACAGGCCGATTTTTACATGGATCTGATAGATGAACCGGAGCTGGTCGGGAAGTTTTTCCACCGCATGTCGGACGTTATGGCGGCGCTGGCCGAACGGCTCTGCAAGCTGGATATTACAGCACTTTATGTGATGGACGATATAGCCTGTAATCACGGACTGCTGATGTCGCCGGCGCAGGTGCGCGAGCATATCCTGCCGCATTGGAAGAAAGTGATCGATGTGGCCCACGCGCACGGTAAGCCTGTGTTCTTTCACACCGACGGGAAGGTGGATGAACTGTATGATGTTTTTGCTGACGAGTTGAAGATTCGCATGCTGAATCCTCTTCAGCCCGACTTGCAGGATGTCGGCGAATTTGCGCGCACCTACAAAAGCCGCACCGGAATTTACGGCGGACTGAATACCGGACGGATTCATCTGATGACGCCGGAACAGATCCGGAATCATGTGGCGGAGTTATTTGAAAAGGCCGGGCAGGGCGGCGGACTGATTGTCTCGTCGCATGATCTGGATATCTCAACGACGGAAGAACAACTAGACGCCCTCACCGGCGCGATAAAGGAGTGTATCTACAAATGAAAATGAAATGGATGATTGTTTTTTTACTGACCGCCCGGCTGCTTCAGGCCGCCGAGTTCACCTCGTTTGATTTTCCGGCGGATGCCGGTGCGGCCCAATGGTATTCGCGTTATACGGAAAGCTTTTTTACGAACCGTATTGATGTCGGACCGACCATCTTCCCGGCAGAGTATAACGCAATTTCAGACTCCTGGCTGAACGATCCGGTCTGGCACGGCAAGCACTATTTTTCATTCACTCGCAACAAATTGCTGAAGACGAAAGTCGATGCGGAAGGTTATGTGTCCTGTCAGCAGCACCCGTCGAGTTCACAGGACGACGGCTGGCCGTTTCCGGTCTGGCCGCAGGTGCCGGGGGGCGTCGGCGCATACAAGGGGGTCACCGCCGGCTGGCATTTCTATGAAGAGCCGGCGAGCTGGGAAGTCGTGATTCAGCATGTGCAGAAAAATCCGAAGGCGTTTCCGAATACGATGGGCGTTGCGGCCACCAAGGTCTGGAATCTTGACCAAATGGAAGATCAGGGGCTGGTAACAACCACCCGCGCCTGGAAACTGAAAACAACCGGGCCGCAGCCGAAGATGACCAGTCCAGAGCGTGTGGAGCTGGATGCTTTTACTTGCCCGG
>JBAWXO010000311.1:0-2953 GCA_037144035.1 Kiritimatiellales bacterium | reverse complement strand
TACAACATTCCCATGAAGCTAGAGAGCGTTCGCTCTCTCAACCTCGCCAACGCCGCATCTATCGTGCTTTACGAAGCTCTCCGGCAGTGTAATCTGGAACGATAATTTTTTTATTAAAAAAAATTGAACATTGCGGGCCGCTAAATAGTCTTTTTACCCAAACCTTTTCAGAAAGGAGTTTTTGATATGACAGGTATCGAAGTGATCAACCAGAAGGTGCGCGAGCAAAGTGCTTTCATTCATTCCCTCAAGGCCGAAATCGGCAAAGTAATTGTCGGACAGGATTATCTGATCGACCGACTCATTATCGGTATGCTTTCCAACGGGCATGTGCTGCTCGAAGGCGTTCCGGGGCTGGCCAAAACCCTGACCGTAAAAACACTGGCCTCCGCACTGAAAACTTCGTTTCACCGCATTCAGTTCACCCCTGACCTGCTGCCCGCCGACTTGACCGGAACGCTGATCTATAACCCAAAAGAGTCGGACTTTTTCGTCAAAAAAGGGCCGGTGTTCGCCAATATAATTCTGGCCGACGAAATCAACCGCGCACCGGCCAAGGTGCAAAGCGCCCTGCTCGAAGCGATGCAGGAGCATCAAGTGACCATCGGCGACCAGACATTCCACCTGCCGGAACCGTTTCTTGTTATGGCCACCGAAAATCCGATCGAGCAGGAAGGCACTTATCCCCTGCCCGAAGCGCAGGTCGACCGCTTTATGCTCAAGCTGAAAATCGGCTACCCGACCATTGAAGAGGAACGCCGTATTCTCGACCGCATGGCGCGCACTGAAACTGACATTCAGGTCAACGCTGTTGTTGATCCAGCCGCCATCCTAAGCGCACGCCGCATGGTGGATGAGATTTATACCGATGATAAGATCAAGGACTACATTCTCAGCATCGTCTTCGCCACGCGCGATCCGGAAAAGTACGGCCTGAAGATCAAAGAATATCTGCGCTATGGTGCCAGTCCGCGCGCCACGATCGCCCTAACCGTCGGCGCCCGCGCCCACGCCTTCCTGCAAGGCCGCGGCTATGTCACGCCACAGGACGTCAAATCCATTGCACCGGATATTCTGCGCCACCGCATTATCGTCTCCTACGAGGCAGAAGCCGAGGAACTGACCCCGGAAATCCTGATCGACAAAATCCTCAGCGAAATTCCAGTACCCTAATTCGTAACGAGTAATTCGCAACCAAGAATTTCTCAAATTACGTATTACTCATTACTCGCTATTCCCATGAGTGAAACGAATCATAAAGAATTGCTGAAGAAGGTTCGGCGGATTGAGATTAAAACCCGCCACGCCGTCAACGATGTCTTCGCCGGACGTTATCACAGCGTTTTCAAAGGACGCGGGATGGAATTCGACGAAGTGCGCGAATACGTCCCCGGCGACGACATCCGCGCCATCGATTGGAATGTCACCGCCCGGACCGGCAAGCCGCACATCAAAAAGTTTGTCGAAGAGCGCGAAATGACCGTCATGCTGCTGGTCGACATCAGCGGCTCGAACGACTTCGGCAGCACTGGCCAGCTCAAACGCGACCTCGCCGCCGAAGTCGCCGCAATGCTCGCCTTCTCCGCCACGCGTAACAACGACCGCATCGGCCTGATTCTTTTTTCCGACCGGGTGGAAAAATATATTCCGCCGCACAAAGGCACCGCCTCGCACGTTCTGCGCCTCATCCGCGAAGTGCTTTATCACACACCCCAGAGCCGAAAAACCGATGCGCAGCCTGCGCTCGATTTCCTCAACCACACCACCCACCGCAAAGCAGTCACCTTCCTGATCAGCGATTTCATCTTTCCGGTAAACTTCGAAAAATCTCTAAAAATCACCGCGCGGCGGCACGATTTAATCGCCGTCAACATTGCCGACCGCCACGAGCGCAACTGGCCGAAAGCCGGTCTGATCGAATGGCGCGATCCGGAAAGCGGCGGACGGATGCTCGTTGATACTTCCAGCACCGCCGTGCGCAGCGCGCTGCTTCTTACACAGGAACAGCAGCGTGAAATGCTACAGCGTACACTGCGCCGCGCCGGCATCGACACCATTGAGATTTTCACCGGAGAGCCCTACGACAAAGCGTTCATGAAATTTTTCCGGCAGCGGAGCCGCAGAAGATGAGATTGGATATTCGATATTGGATATTCGCGTCGGCTTGTAGCCTGCTATTTAGCGGGTGCGGCAAGCCGGTCGAGCCGCTTCCCCCGGAAGGGTTTGTCGCCCATGCGACATTGAGCACCAACACGCTCCTTGTGGGTGATCCGGTCACGCTGACCCTGACCGCCCGCTATCCGGCCGGCAGCACAATCAGCTTTCCAAACATTGGAAACGGCAAAGAAGTGGCCGTGCGAGGCCGTGCCAGCAGCAGCCGGGAACTTACGAAAACCATTCTAGAGTCGGAGGAACTCTACCAGCTGACTTCTTTCCGCGTCGGCGACTGGAGCATCGCAACCAATCCGGTCGTCTGCACTTTTTCCGGCGGCGAACAGAAAATACAGGCCTTGCCGGAACTGATTCTGCACGTTCAAAGCTCTCTAAATGAAACCAACGCGACAAAACTTTCGGACATCAAAGACATCGTCAAACCGCCGTTGCAAATTCCGCGCAAGCTGTGGATTCTCCTGATCATCGCCCTGTTGGCGTTGATCGCCGGCCTACTGACGCTTCTGTTTCTGCGCAAGCAGCGCACTGATCAACCGGAATCCATTCCGCCGCGACCACCGCATATTATCGCACGGCAGGCGCTCACCGCTCTGCGCGGAAAGCCGTGGTCGCCGGAACCGTTTTTTACCGAACTCTCGCTCATCCTGCGCACCTATCTGGAAGACCGGTTCAGCCTCAATGCGCCGGAATCCACCACAGAGGAGCTGACCCGCTCCATGGCCTCCGACACGCGGCTTGAACTCAAAGAACAGCAAACGCTGCGTAACTTCCTGACTCAGGC
>JBAWXO010000310.1:0-2957 GCA_037144035.1 Kiritimatiellales bacterium | reverse complement strand
AATAGAAGGGCACAACATTTTCCGTTTTGATCTCCCGTTCATACAGACCCGTGCCAAACGGCACAAAGTCAAACTCAATCTCGGCCGCGACGGGAGCGCAGCCGGCAGCCGCGCTTCGAGAATCTCCATCGCGGAACGTACCATAAACTACACCAGATATGACATTTACGGACGCCACATCATAGACACCTATTTCCTTGCGCAGTTCTATGACATCACCTACCGCGAACTTGAAGATTACGGCCTTAAATCCATCGCAAAACATTTCGGGGTCGCCGCAAAGAACAGAACATACATCGAAGGTGGCGAGATTTGCTCGATGTTTTACAAGGACCGCGAACACCTTAAAAAATACGCCCTTGACGACGTGAGGGAAACACGCGCAATCGCAGAAATACTCTCACCGAGCTATTTTTATCAGACACAGCTGATTCCCTGCTCATATCAGAACTGCACCGTTCGCGGAAATGCGACAAGAATTGATTCGATGCTCGTCGCCGCATATCTGGAAAAGGATCAGTCGATCCCAGTGCCGGAACCGAGCCGCAGTTTTTCCGGGGCATTGACAGAAGCCTTCATGTCGGGTGTCTTCGAGAATGTATGGCATTGCGATATCCGCTCCCTTTATCCGTCCATCATCCTCGCTGAATCCTGGGTTCCAAAACGCGACAGCTTGAAGATATTCCCGTTTTTCCTTTCAAACCTGCGTGAATTCAGGTTAATTGCCAAGGATGCGGAGAAGTCTTCAAAGACAAAAGAGGAAAGGGATCATTTTCATTCTCTCCAGACAACCTTCAAGATTCTCATAAATTCCTTCTACGGCTATCTCGGTTTCTCGCAGGGGACATTCAACGATTACACGATGGCGGAAGCCGTCACCGGAAGTGGCAGGGACATCCTCAGTTCAATGGTGAAATTCCTGAAAGACAGCAAAGCCAGCGTGATTGAGATTGACACCGACGGCATTTATTTCCAGCCCCCGCCCGACGTGAAAGATCCTGATGTCATGAGAGAGAGGATACAGAAGACGCTTCCGAAAGGGATTGAGGTGGAACTTGATTCCGTCTATCCTTCGATGTTCTGCTATAAAAGCAAAAATTACGCGGTACTTTCCAAGGACGGCGAAATCTCCATGACAGGTGCCGCCCTGAAATCGCGCGGACTCGAACCGTTCCAGCGCGAATACATGAAAAAAGTGATCGAATACCTGCTAAAGGAGGATTTCGCATCAATAGAGAAAATGACCTCCGAATTCCGTGCCGCCATTACTGATAGGAAATGGCCGGTTGCTAAGTTCGCAAAATCCGAGACCCTCCAGGATTCCCTTGATTCATACAAACGTGGGATTGCGGAAGGCGGAAGTAAACGCAGCGCAGCCTACGAGCTTGCAATCAAGTCGGGCCGCGATTACCGCGCAGGAGACCAGGTGTCATTTTATGTGACAGGCACAAAGAAAAACGTTTCCGTGGTTGACAACTCATGCCTCCTGAAAGATGCTCCCACTTCTCAGAATGAAAACACCCTTTACTATCTCGCCAAACTAGACGAACTTTATAAGAAGTTCTCCCCGTTCATTCCAAAATCCAAATCGCAACACGACGACGAGCTCGGATTGGGGTTGTAAATCAAATCGCCTATTCTAGCACGAAGAACGTGCAATAAATTGCACTACTACAAACAGAGAAAAGAGGACACAGGCAAGATGTTTACCTGCCTATGGCAGCGCCTTCGGCGACTAGGGCCTGTGCTACTTCTTGCCCGAGGACCTATACCGCTTCTACCGCTAAATGGAACGCCACCAACCTGGTGGCACGATGGCTGCGAAGCAATGGAAAAGAGGAAGCATGCCGGCAAGTTGCCGGCGTTCCGGTTCAGATCAAATGTGGTTATTCTTTTAATTTACTACGGGCAAAGAGAGGTTTAGCAAGGGAAATAGACATTAGCAAAAGCAGGACTACTGCAGAAATCTGCTCATATAAGGTTACGCCCGGCGCATGATGGCATGCTTCTGAAAGAGCTCCCGAACTGAGCACATTGATGTTGTCTAAGAGAAGACCGAAGGCAAGTGCTGAAACCATCAGGGTTCCAAGATAAATCAGGGCTGACCGCCTGCCAATGAGATTCCAGACAATTGCGGAATGACGCCGCACGAACACCGTGGCAGGGGAATCCCCAAAAGCGTAGCTTTCAACACAGGCATGAATCCTTTTCCGCCCAGATGCTTCTCGACCTTGTCTTCGGAAATAAGAACGGAAAGAAGGCCGGCACAAAGAAATCCGAACAAGAGATACGGTGCCATCTGACAAAGCACCGCCCAGACTTCAAATAAGAATTTTAACAGTATATCCATAAACACCACTGTCGACGAAGTTAATTGACTAAACGTAATCGTATTTTCTTTTAGTATGACTAAACGCAAATATGCTTTCTTTTGGTCGCTTGTCAATACGCTTGCA
The DNA here is from genome assembly GCA_037144035.1 of Kiritimatiellales bacterium. Lineage (GTDB taxonomy): Bacteria > Verrucomicrobiota > Kiritimatiellia > Kiritimatiellales > Tichowtungiaceae > Tichowtungia. The sequence continues at coordinate 501 of JBAWXO010000310.1, read as the reverse complement.
ATTTCAAAACTAAATGCATTGAGAATTATCCTTTTTTCCTGCTGCACGTCTCCAGATGCCACCAGAGTCGTAGATCCCGGCCACGCCCCAGTCATCCGACGGGGTGCCAGTGCGTCGGGAGATGGTGGCGTTCCATGGCGTCCCTTCTTATCGGAACGCTGGCATCCTGCCGGCTCTTCTCTAAAAGGAGCGCCAGACTCCAGTCTGGCTTTAATGTTAAACTAGAAAAGAGCCGAACTGGAGTTCGGCGTTCCACTAAGAGTCCCGGCGTAGCCGGTTAAGTCCATAGTATAGGAAATTGTATTTAAGGAACGCTGGCATCCTGCCGGCTCTTAATTAAATAGATGCCACCAAGATGGCGGCGTTCCATAAGAGTACCGGCGGTAGCCGGTTAATTGAACGTATAGGAATTTCAAAGTTGATGAATATTCATCATTAAATTTTCGAACTTCATCTTCTGCGAATTGCGAAATTCGCACTTGGAGTGCGGCAATTCATTGC
>JBAWXO010000309.1:0-2975 GCA_037144035.1 Kiritimatiellales bacterium | reverse complement strand
AGTAGCCGAAGCCGACCGGCCCCGTCGGCAGAATCTGCCAGAGCTTCTGTCCGGTCTCGGCGAGGAATTCGCCGAAGGCCCGCGCCTGCGGGCCGAGTTCGCCGATTCCCCAGCGTCCCGGCAGAGATGAAATATGGAGTAAAATTCCGCTTTTGCGTTCAAAATTCATGCGCCGCAGGATACGGCGAACCGGCAGGGAGTCAAATCAGGAAATGTATGAAATGGGAACTGCCCACGAATCACTCGAATAACACGAATTTAAGAAACCTCCCATTCGAGAAAATTCGTGCGGATTCGTGGGCAAAAAATCTTCTTCTCGCGTGGTTGGTGTATTTCGTGGTTAAAATTCCCGGTTGTTATGGTAGTACAATGCGCATGAACGACTTGCTGATTAAAGGACATTTTAAGGGGCTGGATATCGCATTCAGCTATGCGGTGACGACGAAGACCGTGAATGAGATTGTGCGGCTGCACGACTGCGATCCCGCAGCCGCACATCTGCTGGGGCGCGCCGTCACCGGCGCGCTGCTGAGCGCGGCGGTTCTGCCTGAAGGACAGCGCATCAATGTCTGCTGGCAGTATAAGGGAATCCTGCGCACGATCATTGTGGATGCCGGGCAGGACGGTACGGTACGCGGCTTTATCGCGCCGTCGCAATTCAACCTCGAAGAGGACGATCCCGACGTGCTTTTCGGCGACATCGGCGATCTGCGGGTTGTCACCTCCAATGCCGACGGAAAGATTCTGAATTCCGGAACGGCGCCGATTTCGCTTCAGGATGTCGCGAAAGACCTCGCCTATTACCACTGCATCAGCGATCAGGTCGAAACCGGGCTGAATGTCATGATTGGTTTCAATGCCGACCCGGAAAATCCGGTCCGTCTCTGTCAGGGCTGGATGATTCAGGCTCTGCCGGGAGCCGATCTGGAGAGCTTCGATCGCATCCGCCGTCAGATGGAAGAACCCGCCTTCCGCAATCTGCTCGGACGCGAGACGGATTGTGAAACTCTTGCCCGAACTCTTGTCCCGGACTCCACCAACCTGCAGATGGAAGCCGGCCCTGCCCCGCAATTTGTCTGTCGCTGCAACCGCGATAAAATGGAGGCGGTTGTTCGCATCCTGCCCATTCCCGAACGGATGGAGATCGTGAAGAAAAACGAGCCGGTAAAAATCAACTGTCAATTCTGCAACCGGCACTATGAGCTGAGCATTGACGAATGCATCGCCGCGTGGAACAGGAAGAATTAGGGATCAGGCGTCAGGAGTCAGGGGTCAGGGGGGACTTTGCCGATAACGTAAAAAACAATGACAGCATAACAGTTTGATAAATATAACCGTACGCCTTGACCACTTATCAGATCCCCTTACAATCCCTCTCGTTGGGTCGCTTTATGAGCCTGCATAAAGTGAAGTTAAGGTTCGTTCAATAATGCTGTTCGGCACGGAGATAATCGGAAATGAGCGTGAACCTTTTGGTGTGGCGATGGTCGGCGGATTACGACACGCCGCAGAAGCGGAAGAAACTGAAGGTGGGTTTTGCCGAGGTCGCGCGCGCATTCATCGAGAACAAAGACAACTCATATTTTGGGGCATTAGACAGCGATGGATTTATGAAGGAACTTCAGGGTCAGTACGGTGCAGATCCTGAAAGACGACCCTTCATCATCGAGACCCACCCAGAGTGCCTCGTCTTCAACATCGCAAACCGGGATGGGCTGACGCTCGTCCCAGCCGTCGGAAACATGGCGATCAAGCATGGACTCAATGGAGCAGAAGTCTGAAATGGGAGAGCCGAACCAGCAAATGCAACGCTACCTCGTGCCCTCACGGGCACTCGGAGGCTGATTTGCGAGCGTTAGACGAAACGATTGCGCAAATTTTCCAGCGCCGTATCCGGGATATCCAAATCGCCGAAGCCGCGGCCAAGGGTGAGGTCAGGCGTCAGCGCGCCGTGAAAGTCGGAGCCGCCGGTAGCGACGAGGTCGAAATCTTCACAGATGCGCAGGTAGGCGGCCGACTGATATTCCTGCTGCGTGGGATGCCAAACCTCAAGTCCGCCAAGGCCGTGTTCCTTCAGTTTTTTAACGAGGCGGCGCATGGCGCGCGTGGTGAGTTTCATTTGTCCCGGGTGAGCAATCACGGATACACCGCCCGCTTTGCGGATTAATTCAACACAGGCTTCCGGTGTGAGGCGGCGGCGATCTGCATAGGCGGCTTTGCCTTTGCCGAGCAGCTGCTGGAAAATTTTGTCTTTGTGTTTAAAGTGCCCCTTCTCCATCAAAGCGGCGGCGAAATGCGGACGGCCAATCAAATCGTCGCTGGAGTGCTTGCGAATATCGTCGTACGAGAGGTTATAGCCAAGCCGGTTCAGTTTTTCCAATATCTGGACATTCCGTTCTGTGCGCCCTTCCCGCACCCAGGTGAGCGCCGCCTGCATGGCCTCGTGGGCCGGATCGAACAGGTAGCCGAGAATATGAAATGTGACTTCACCGAATTCCGCGCTCAGTTCAATGCCGGGAACGGTCTGAACCGTCGAGGCGGCGCCCGCCGCCATGAACCGAGGCAGCCCGTCGGTCGTGTCGTGATCGGTCAGCGCCAGCGCGGTAATCCCGCCCTGCTCGGCCAAAGCGACCAGCTCTTCCGGTGTGCTCGTTCCATCGGAAAAAATAGAATGGCAGTGCAGATCAATCATCACATTTTCAATCCGGCGGATTTCTGATGAGCCTCAAGCAAAAGCTGCCTGACCGGCTCAATATCTGCTCCGTAGGCGACTACACCGTCCTCATGGCCGGCCATGACGAAAATGCCTTGCACGGCGCCCGCCGCGCGGACAAGCCGTACGGTTTCCTCCGCAATTTCCGGCGTTCCGTACGCGGCCTGTGCTGCGGTTCGTGGATATCCGCCGGCCAGCATAAAATGGAACATGGCCCCGCTGTGGACATGGATCACACAACGGATCGCCGGGTTTGCCTGAT
>JBAWXO010000308.1:0-3007 GCA_037144035.1 Kiritimatiellales bacterium | reverse complement strand
GGCGCGGTTTCGGCTTCGGCGTCGAGGTTGGTCAGCAGCGCCATTTCGCTGAGGAAGGCGGAGCAGGATTCAAAGCGGGCGGTGAAGTCGATCAGGCTGTCGATGTCTTCCTGGCGGTGCTTGGCGTTGTCGAAGGTTTCGATGAGATACTCGCCGTAAAACGCTTTGTTGAATCGGTAGATGATTTCGCCGGGATCTTCGCTGAGCGATTCGGCATCGTAGGCCAGAAAGACCGGCTGGATTTCTTTCCAGATGGAAACGGCGGCGGCCGGCAGGGCGGCCATCAGTTGCAGGTGCGCTTCCGGTTTACGCGCTTCAAACCGCGAGCCGATTTTCTTCCAGATTTTATCGGCGGTTTTCGGGCCGAGCTTCGGAAACATTTCCAGCAGCCGCTTGAAGGCCAGTTCGTCGGCCGGATTTTCCAGCAGGCGCAGGACGGTGCAGGCATCTTTGACGTGCGCCTGTTCGAAGAAGCGGATGCCGGAGGTGACCTGAAACGGAAAGCGCGCGTGAGTCAGCGCCATTTGCAGTTCCATGGCGTGGAAGTGTGAGCGGTAGAGGACGGCAATGTCGGAAAGTTTAGTGCCCTTGCGTTTCAGCTCTTCGATCTTGGCGATGACATAGCGCGCCTGTTCGTCGCCGTCGCGGAGCAGGGCGAGCGTCGGCTCGGCGATGCTGTCGCGGACGGCGCGCAGTTCTTTCTGAAACTGGAGCGGATTGCCTTTGATGCAGGCGTTGGCGACGTCGAGAATTTCCGGCGTACTGCGGTAGTTGACTTCGAGTTTGTAGGTGCGCGTGTCGGGATAGCGCTTCGGGAACGAAAGAAAGTTGTGGTAGTCCGCGCCGCGCCACGAATAGATGCTCTGGAAGTCGTCGCCGACCACCATCAGGTTTTTATGTTTTCCGGCGAGCAGATGAACCCATTCGGCCTGAATGGTGTTGGTGTCCTGATATTCGTCCACCAGCACATACTGAAACCGTTCCTGATACAGATTGCGGACATATTCCGAGGTCTGGAAAAGTTTCAGCGCGTAAAGCAGCAGGTCGTCGAAGTCCATTACGTTGAGCTCTTTTTTGCGCTTCACGTAATGGTCGCGGAGCTTCAGAACGTCGGCGATTTCGATCGGCGCTTCGCTGAACCAGTCATAGGCCAGATCATCGAGCGGCTTTTGCGAGCCGGAGGCGAGGCCGTAGAGACTGAGCAGAACCTGCGGCTTCGGAAAATGTTTATCGTCCAGTTCGAGCTCATCGATGCAGGATTTCATCAGCTTCTTGGCGTCGTCGGAATCGAGAATGGTGTAGTCGTTGCCGAAGCCGATTTCGCGGGCATGCTGACGAAGCAGCCGGTTGGCGAGATGGTGGAACGTTCCGCCGAGCATTCCGCTGACTCCGCCGCCGGTCAGATCGTGGGCGCGGTCGAGCATTTCGCGGGCGGCCTTGTTGGTGAACGTGAGCAGCAGAATACGGTTCGGATCGACGCCTTGTTCGACCAGCCACGCGACGCGGTAAACCAGCGTGCGGGTTTTACCGGTTCCGGCGGCGGCGATCACGAGCGACGGCCCGTCCGGCGCGGTCACGGCGGCGTATTGCTCTTCGTTTAACTCTTCGCGGAAATTCATAGGGGAAACGTTCTACCGGAGGAAACGAAGGAAGCAAAGGGGAAACCATGTTCAATAACCAATATCCAATGTTCAGCCGACAAATTCTGAAGACATTCGAAATCCGGTAGAAATGGCTGGATTTCTGCTTGGGGGGGGGGTAAATTGCGGACAATTCATACGGAATTCGGGCTTCTCAACAGAAAGGCAAAATGATGAAAACAAGATGGATGATGATAGCAGTGATGGTTGCGGTCAGCGGCATGGCGCAGGCGGCGTTTGTAACGATTGGGCATGCGGGCAACGCGGCGGACAAGGCCAACGGCAACGTCTACGGTGATGTGGCCTATACCTACCGGATCGCAGCAACCGAAGTGACCATTGCGGAATTCATGGCTTCCGGCGCGGGCAACGGCAATGAAAACTATTGGAACGAGGCTGACCTAGGAACCAGCGTGGGTCCCAGTGCTCCAGTCAGTTGTGTTTCGCTCTACGAAGCGATGCAATACTGCAACTGGCTGACCAGCGGCAACATCAATAATGGAGCCTATCAGGTCATAACCGACGAATGGGGCGACTATGTCGGTGTCGGAATCGACCGCGCCTTGGCCATCACCACCTACGGGACGGTCTATGCCCTGCCGACGGACGACGAGTGGTACAAAGCGGCCTACTTTAAATCCGATGCCTCTGGATATTCAGTCTTCGCCAACGGAACAGACACCAGCCCGACATGGGGCACCGCCTCCGGCTGGAACTATCAAAACGACGTTAATTATAGTTATGTGAACGGCTCACCAAACTACACCTGGACGGTAGGCTACGGCGGCGTGGAGCAGAACGGCACCTACAACATGATGGGCAACGTCTGGGAATGGATGGAAGATTCGTCCGGCGTGGCCCGTGGCGGCAGTTTCTTCAACTCCAGTTCCATGCGTTCGTCGGGTCGCGGCACCGACGATCCAGCGACTGAGGACATCGGTATCGGGTTCCGCGTCGTTGCGATCCCTGAACCGACCACGGGTTCCTTGATGGCATTGGTCGGGATTGTTGCGTTTGCCATGCGCCGTCACCTCTGCAGCTAATCACAGGGTTTCCCTGGTATGGAAAACCGCTCCGCGCTTTGCGCCGGGCGGGTTGATTCTGGCAGGCTATCGCCGCATTCGAAGCATCTGATATTTTTTTTGACAGAAATGGGAAGTAAAGAAGGAGTTCACCTATGAAGTGCAAAGCAGGCAGTCGTTACAAGGGTCAGTTGGTTTCGTTGATTCTGTTTACCGCCGGGTTTCCATCGATCGTCGAGCTTCGTGCGGCCGATCTGGACGGCAACCTGTCGGTTACCGGCAACGTGGGCATTGGAACAACTGCACCAGCCGGAGTGCTTCAGGTCAATTCTTCGTCAACCGCTA
>JBAWXO010000307.1:0-3028 GCA_037144035.1 Kiritimatiellales bacterium | reverse complement strand
GGACTTGGCGGCTTCGTGTTTGAGCAGTCCGGCGCGCACTTCCCATGTCAGATTGAGCCCGCTAAAACCGGGATACTGATATTCCAGCTTTTCGACCGCGCGCAGGCTCTGCAGGTTATGGTCGAATCCGCCGTGCTCTTTCATCAGCTCGTCAAGTACCCGCTCGCCGCGATGACCAAAGGGGCTGTGGCCAACGTCGTGGGCGAGGCAGATGGTTTCGGTGAGATCTTCGTTGACTCGGAAGGCGCGGGCGAGCGTCCGGCCGACAGCGGCCATTTCGATGGTGTGTGTCAGGCGCGTACGGTAGTGGTCGGCGGTACCGTTGACAAACACCTGCGTTTTATATTCGAGCCGTCGAAAACAGCGGCTGTGCAGAACGCGGTCGCGGTCGCGCTGAAAACTGGGACGCACCGGATGGTCGGTTTCCGAATGGCGCCGACCCAGACTGTTTGCACTATGTGCGGCGTACGGAGCAAGGTCGCGGGATTCGAGTTTTTCCCATTCCTGTCTGGCGTGTGTCATGGCGGCATTCTAGCCGCCACGTACTGCGTAACAAGTATTACGTAACTCAAAATACGAAATTGGGTTGTACGGATTACGCATTACGGATTACGGTTTCTCCCTATGTGTGAGAAAACCCTGAAAACGAGAACGGTTTTTGAGGGGCGCATTCTGAGCCTTGATGTGCTGGACGTGGAACTGGCCGACGGACGCATCGGGACGCGCGAAATTATCCGCCACGGCGCGGCGGTGGCGGTGATTGCGCGGCGGCGTGACGGGCGGTTTGTTTTTATCCGTCAGTTTCGTAAGGCGATGGAGCGCGTCTGCTTTGAAGTGATGGCGGGGAACGTCGATCCCGGCGAAGCGGCGGAAGCCGCCGCCGTGCGTGAACTGAAAGAGGAAACCGGCTATACACCCGACTCGATCCATTTTCTCGCCCCGATTTATCCATCGGTCGGCTACTGCACCGAACGGATTGATATCTTCCATGCCGATGTCCACGAGCCGGGCGAAACCGACTTTGACCATGATGAAAATATTGAGACCGTCCTCGTCACCGAACAGGAAATGGATGACCTGATCCGTGCCGGCAAGGTAGATGATGCCAAAACACTCGCCGCCTGGGCGCTCTACAAAGCACGTTTGTGATGAAACCCCATAGAAGTTCCCGTATTTTAATGTTGCCCCCCCTCTTAAAGGATGAAAATATCGATTCTGAGATAGGGGGATAAATAATCATGCGTATATTAATTGTTTCTATCCTAATGTATCTGGTCGTTGCGACCGGTTTCGGCGCGGTTGTTAATCAAATTGGAACCTATGCCAACTGGGCCTCGACGTGGACTTCGCTCGGAGGCTATGATGCCCATGACGTCGGTGTAACCGAATCGATGGATTTTGTCGGCAACGCTGCTAACCCCGGCCTCTATTACGCCAAAAACAGCTCGTATGTGATGTTCCGCATGCGGGTGGATATCAGCCCGTATGAGCTGGAATACGGCACACACGCTTTGCTGATTGATATCGCAAACTATGGCGTAACCGGAATTGACTATGCCTTTGCGTGGGACAGCAAATCGCCTAGCCCCGCCAACCATGGACTGGAAATGTGCGTGGGGCAAACAAACGGCCCGACATGGGGTCAGTCACGGGTACACGACATTGACAATACTGACGGACAAAAGCTTGTTAACGACATCAACGGCCTCGGACGCTCAACCGACGGCTATGTCCGCACCACCGACGGTCAGAGCACCACCAACTTCGGCACAAGCACCTTCATTGACTTTGCTGTATCCTGGGCCTATCTGGCGGCCTATACCGACCTGAGAAGCAACCAGACGTGGAGTATACAAGTCGCAAGTATTACCGAAAATACAGACCATAACGCATTCAATGCCGACGTGGGCGGAGGCGCAAACCTTTCAGATGCCATCTCGGTCGGCTGGAGCGCCCCGATTGCGATTCCTGAACCGGCGACGGCTCTGTTGCTGACTCTCGGCGGCGGCTTAGTCTGGCTCATTCGATTCAAGCAACGGTACTGATCCCTTAAAAAACCAGAACGGCTAGAGCAAATTCAAAAGAGCTATAGCCGCGTCTTTTGGCTGGTCGCTGCGACGGGCTTCGGAGGAGTGGTCAATCAGATCGGAACCTATAATAATTGGTCAACCAATTGGACTGCGATCAGCGGCGGTACTGATGGCGCTGATCAAGCAGACGCCACGGCAGACTATGTCGGTGATGCCAGTAACGCCGGACTATATTACGCCAAAAACAGCTCCTATGTGATGTTCTGCATGCGGATTAATGCTGACACGTTTGCTACCGCTCCCAATGCGTACATCCTGCTGTTTGATATCGCAAACTACGGTGTAACTGGCATCGACTACACCTTCTGCTGGGATGCTAAATCGAAAGTCGTCGATCACGGGCTTGAAATGGGCATAGCGGGCGCAAATGGCCCGACTTGGGGCGTGGCGCAAATGGACGACATTGACGGGGCGCCCGCATCAAAAACTACATTGGATATTAACGGCGCCGGCCGTACTACCGACGGCTACGTGCGGACGACTGACGGACAAGCCACCACCAGTTTTGGCAATACCACCCTCATCGACTTCGCTGTCTCTTGGAGCTATCTGCAAGCCAACACCAATATGCGCAGTAACCAGACTTGGAACGTGGCGCTGGCCAGCATTGTTAATGCAACGGATCACAATAAATTCAGTGAATTTGGCAACGGCATTCAAAGTGCAGATTCTATCTCAACCGGCTGGGCCGTGATTCCCGAACCGGCAAGCGCGCTGATGATCGCTTTCGGTGGAGGACTGCTCCTCCTGATCCGCCGCCGCTACAACGCCTAAACGTCAGCCAACAAATCAAAAAAAGGCAGCTCATAATAGAGCCGCCTTTTTTGTTGTCCTAGATTTTATCCCGCGACGCGCAGACCTCTTTTAAACCGCCAGCAGGCCGGTTAGGAGCAGAACGCAAAGAACAGCGCAGATCACGCATAGGCCGAGCGACCAAT
>JBAWXO010000306.1:0-3030 GCA_037144035.1 Kiritimatiellales bacterium | reverse complement strand
GTTCTCTCCGTTTTCGGACTGATCAGCCGCGCACAGCTCGAAGGGCTGGCCGATGCCATTCTGGATGGCAATATTCCCGCCATCATCGAAGCGGTCGCAAAAATCGATGCAAGCGGCAAAGACATGCAGCGCGTCGTGCTTGAACTGCTCGACCAGTTCCGCAATCTGCTGATTGTCATGCACGCCGGAAAAAACGCCGCCGCATTTGACCTGCCCGAAACCCAGATTGATACGCTCAAGAAACAGGCCGCGAAAAGCTCAGACGGACGGCTCCTGCGTATTATTGAACTGCTGATCGATGCCGACAGCCGGATGCGCTACGCCCTGTCCAAACGCACCATGCTTGAAACCGCGCTGATCCGCGCCTCGCGAGCCGCCACCGTCGCGACAATTGACGAATTAATGAAGCAGGTTGCCGCATTGAAATCAGCACCCGCCGCGTCATCGGCTGTGCTGGAGGATCTGGCGGCCTACGACGTAAAAAAAAAGTCCGCGAATGATTTAGAGCGTCTCAAAACCGCATGGGCCAGTCTGATTGAGCATGTCTCCAAAGGCGCGCCGCAGGCCAAACACTACCTGACTGACACGGTTCCGCTGAGCGTTTCTGAAACGCACGTTACCATCGGCATCGACCCTGAATTTGCAGGAGAGCGTTCCAATCTTGAAAACCCGCGCACCCTTTTGCTGATTCAGAAAACCATGAGTTCATTTCTGAAGCGCCCGGTTTCGGCTGACTTCAGCATACTGGCCGGCAAGCCGAAGCCGTTGCCGACCGATGCGCCGGCTCAGGGCGTACCGGATAAACAGAAATATTATAAGAACCCGTCCGTCCGAAGCGTCCTCGAGGCCTTCAGCGGAGAAATAGTTGATATTCGAGAATAGAAAGGAACTTATCATGGACATGATGAAAATGATGAAGCAGGTCGCTGAAATGAAAAAAATTCAGAAACAGCTGGCCGGAAAAAAAGTTGGGTTTTCGAGCGCCAGCGGACAAGTCACCGTCGAGATGACCTGCGATATGAAGCCGCAAAGCGTCACCATCGCTCCCGAGCTGATCCAAACCGGCAACATCAAGAAAATCGAGAGCGCTCTGCTGGATGCATTCAAAGGCGTACTCAATGAAGCGCAGGCGGCGGCGGCAAACGATATGAAGAGTCTGACCGCCGGTATGGGTCTTCCTTTCTGAAAGATGAAACTGGAATCTCTCATTATGTGCTCAATACCTTTTTCATAATTCATAGTTCATAATTCTCTCATGAAACATTTCCTTCCACTGGACAATCTGATCGCGGCACTGGAAAAACTTCCAGGCATTGGAAAACGTTCCGCCGAACGCATGGCGTTTGCGCTGGTGCAAAACCGTGACGGGCTGGCCCGGAGGCTGGCGGACGCCCTGCTGGCCGCCGATGAGCAGGTCGGCACCTGCTCGCGGTGCGGAGGCATAACGGTCACCAAAGAAGATCCTTGCGCGCTCTGCACAGAAGGTCGCCGCGCCAACGGAATGCTCTGTGTGGTGGAAAGCCCCGGCGACATCATGAAGATCGAAAGCTGCAACGCCTTCAACGGACGCTACCACGTACTGGGCGGACACCTTTCGCCCGCGCTCGGCAAAGGCGTGGCCGACCTGCATGTAAATGAGCTGCTGGCGCGCTTGCAGTCTGAAAATATTCAGGAAGTGATTGTAGCGCTCGGAACCGATGTGGAAAGCGAAGCGACCGCGAGCTATCTGGCTGAACTTATCGCCAGCCGCGGCGTAAAAGCTTCACGACTGGCTTTCGGCCTGCCATCGGGAAGCGCCATTGAATATGCCGACTCCACCACACTCTCCCGCGCCATTCAGGGTCGTCAGGCGCTTTGAGAATAGAATGGTGGAATATTGGAGCAACGGAGTATGGGTCGGACAGTCCCTTTTCCACTCCGATTTTTCGCATCAAGTCGTACATAAAAAACCGATGCTGACACGTCGGTGACCGGGCCGAGTACAGGAAGCGGCAGGTCTCGTTGATTTCCACACACCCAAACTGCCGTTTCCAGCAAAATAATAGTTCACTTGCGTCCCAAACTAATACATCAGGTGGGCTGGAAAACCGAGGGCGCGTCAAAAATTAATCCTTGCTGTACACCGTGAAATCTGGTTAGCATTTTGACCTAGGGGAGGATTTTAAAAAGGGGTTCGCGGAACCCGTGTGCGGTTACAAAAAGCATCCAAAGCTAAGGAGACTAGATTATGGAAAAGAAACTGGTGTGTGGGATGATTGTTGTGTGTATGGCCACGATGGGGTTTGCCCAGATCAACGTGAACACGGATGTGGACACGATAAAGGCCGAGGGGAAATCTAAAGTCAACACGGGCGTCAAGGTTGGCGGAGCGAGTGTTCAGAACTCAAGCATTAACGTAAACACGGAAGTGAAGAGCATTGACGCGGCCAACAACTCAAAAGTAAACACAGGCGTCGACCTTACCGACTCGAAAGTCAAGGATTCGGTTCTCAACGTAACAACCAAAGGATCAAACCGCGATTTGACGATCAAAGCTACGGACGGCTCCTCTGTAAATACCGGTATCGAGGCAAAAGGCAGCAAGATTGAAGGATCAACAAACAACGTCAATTCCCGTGTGTATATTATCCAGGCAACCGGCGGATCCAAGATCCACACCGGCGTAGAAGCCAACAACTCCAAGATAAAAGATAGCGAGATCAACATCAGCACCAAGAGCGCGCCGCGTCGTGATCCTTTGGCTGAAGGCAAGTCGGAAATCAACACCGGCGTAATCGCCAACAACTCTCAAATTAAGGGTTCGAAGATCAACGTCAATACCACGACCACCGATGATATCGTCGCGAAGGACGGCTCCAAGATCAACACGGGTGTGATCGCCAACAATGCGAAGATCGAAGGTTCGCAGTTGAACGTCAATACAACAGCCGGACGGATTGAAGCGACTGGCGGTTCAGAGATCAACACGGGTATCTCGGCCAACAATTCATCCATTAAGGGCTCCAAACTGAACGCAGCAACCACGGTCGA
>JBAWXO010000305.1:0-3048 GCA_037144035.1 Kiritimatiellales bacterium | reverse complement strand
GTCAAAAATCTCTCTTCCCCCTTCGTTTGCCTTCGTTACCTTTTGTAAAAAATCTTTCCCAACCCTCTACCTTCATCGGCTGTCCCTCTAGCGAAGCGGGTGTAAAAACTTCCCGATCCCCTCCGTAGCAGCGAGTTGTCGTGGCTGTTCGCGCGATTCGTGATTATGCAAATAAATATTTATTCATAAGTATGTGATTAATAAATAAATAAAAATTATCGTGCATGAAAGTTTATCATGTCTATTTGACGGATTATGCATAAATGATATTTTGAGAGGAGTGCAACTGCGGGGTGCGGACTGATGACTTATCTTTCTGACAGTAGGGAGAAACCAACGATGGAGGCGGTGGCTAAGGCCGCCAACGTGTCGCGGTCGACCGTGTCGCGCGTAATCAATAACGATCCCCGTATTCCGGTTGTGACGGTACAGGCCGTCCGCGAGGCGATCGGTCGTTGCGGGTATAATCCGCGGCCTGTTCAGACGCGTCAGGGACCGCGGGTCCGTGTGCGCAAGCCGATTCGTCACAAACGGATTGTGCTGTTATTTAGCGGATTGCCATCCCAGTTGCATTCGCCGGTCTATTCGAGGGTGATTCACAGTGTTGAAAAGCATTTAAATAGAGACGGCTGGAATCTGGTTGTCAGTACGCTTTCTCCAGAGCGTTCCGGCGGTCCGCTTCCCGAGCGAGTGGACGGGTGTATCCTTTTCGGTGCGCATGGGATTGATCCCGAACCCCGCTTGATGCACGAATTGAGAAAGCTGGGCGGAACGGTGCGAATCATGTCTTCGCCGCTTGCCGGTGATTTATTTGATCACGTGACCTACGACAACAGCCTGATCGGCGGACTGGCGGCGCGGCACCTGCTCGCCAGAGGTCATCGCCGGATTGCCGCCGTGGGGGGCGTCGATGATCTCCGCGTGAATGATTTCTGCCGGGCGGTTGAAGCGGGCGGCGGCGAAGCGGTCAAGATCAGTCGATCTAGGCTGTTTGTAGAGAAGGGCGTGGCGCAATCTCCGAATGCGGAGGCCATGCTGGAGATCTCCCGGCAGCTGAGTGAAATGTCTCCGCGTCCCGATGCGCTTTATGTTTCGGCTGATATTCTGGTGCTGGGGTTCTACCACGCTTTGCTGAAAATCGGAATGCGTCCGGGCCAGGATATCGAGATTGTCGGCACCAACAACGATGCGGTATTTCTGGATTGTCTGCATCCGCGTCCGGCTTCGGTGGACATTCATGCCGAAGCGGTCGGGCGCCGGGCGGTCGATCAGCTCTACTGGCGACTGGATCACCCGCGCGAGCCCCGTCAAATCGTTCAGCTCGAACCGGAACTTTATGAGGGGGAGTTCGGGGTTTTTTAGTTCGTGAAAGGCAAAAGAACAGAAAAGGGGGAGGAGTAGAATGAGTACAATAAAGAGACTAATAGTTGCGTTAGCCGGGGTGGTTGCTATGGCGCTAGGGGTTCAGGCTGACACCGTTTGGATTGGGTCTGATGGCGGCAACTTCAGCACGGCGGGTAACTGGAACAACGGGGCACCATCCGGCACCCAGATAGCATGGATTACCAACAGCGGCGCAGTTGTGAATATGACCAATGCTTCGCCCGCAGCTATGTCTCATGTTTACGTTCAGGGAAGCGGAACAACTCCGACGTTGAATATCAGTAAAAACTTCAGTATGGCGACGGCCGCCAGCCGGTCACTTTCTGTTGGCGGAGGGAATGCAAGCGGCCTTAGCGGCACGGTGAATCACACCGCCGGCACATTCACCGGCCAGCGGATCGCCATTGCCTCATCGACCAACACGGCCACGATTACAGGCCGTTCCGGAACCTACAACTTCAGCGGCGGAGCCATTTCATTGAGCGCCGCTTCATATATTCAGGTGGGTTCTCGACCCGGTGAAACCGGTTATTTTAATCTGTCCGGAACTGGATCGGTTGCGGCGGACCAACTTGGTCTCGGATTGTTCAACGGCAACGCGACTGTGAAGGTCGAGGGGGGTGGCTTGACGCTCAACTTTGGGCAAATCAACATGGCTGGCACATATCCTGGTAATGGAAGCACTAAAATAGAAGCCGTTTTGACCGGAACGGGATTCAGCACGATTAATGTCGCGACGAATGTAATGTTTGACATACCCACTTCGAACGGCACGGAATTCCAACTGTCGCTGGGTTCAGGTTATGTTCATTCTAACGGCACCACTTACACCATTATTGATGCCGCCGGTGATTTCACCGGGTACGGACGTTTCGGCAATGTGGCGAATAATCAGGTGCTGACGGTGGACGACAACTATTTCCGCGCCAATTATATTACAAATACTAATGCAGGGGAACATGACCAGTTCACACTCACCGCGATTCCTGACGTGGAGGCCGTGACCGAGAGTTTTATTTATCCGGCCGGCACTCAGTTGAATACGACTGCGGCGGGAGCAGGGTGGTCCAGCGGATGGAAAGCGGATTCTAATTTGACGACTGCGCTGGATGCCGCCATAGACGTTACGGCCGGGTCGATCACCAGTCCGGCTTTTGAGTCGCGGGGTTTGACCGGCAGTGGAAACCGCTTTGAGGAAACTGAGACTACAAATAATTCTGTTGTCATATATCGTGGACTCTCCAATGGGGTGGATTGGGCGCTCGGCTCAACAACTTATTATAGTGTAATGGCCAAATGGGGGGGGAACCAATCGACTTCCGCTTCGCATCTCTTGTTCAAGCTCGGTGATGTTAATACATATTTTGGATTATCTGCTGACGGAACAAATGCAAACCGGATGCGCCTGACTGTCAGAAATACGACCGCGGCGACCCAATATGGATCTGCTCTTTACGGTGCCGGCACTAACTACATGCTGGTCGCCAAGGTGGTCACCGCCTCCGGAAGCAGCGGCAGTAACGACACGATCTACTTGTCTTTGTTTAAACCGGACGATGTGCTTCCGGGCACCGAGCCCATCTGGGATCTTTCGGCTTCGGCGCAGCGGGCCAGCGGGACTGTGGATGTATTGAGTTTTGATGCCCGTACATACTCAACTAACTA
>JBAWXO010000304.1:0-3050 GCA_037144035.1 Kiritimatiellales bacterium | reverse complement strand
GCCCGAGGCGCGCGTCGACGGAACCGTCCGTTATCCGCTGGAGCCGAAGCCGTTTGCGGAAAAGGTCGCCGCGCTGGCGAAAGAACACGGACTTTCGATTGTCGGCGGCTGCTGCGGCACTACGCCGAAACATATCCGTGAACTGCGCAAGCAGTTTACCAGTCCTTGGAAAATCCGCCAGCCGGCAAAAGAGCCCGCACAAGTCGCCAGTCTTTTTACCGCCGTCGATCTGGCTCAAGAGCCCGCGCCGCTCTATATCGGCGAGCGCGCCAACTCGACCGGTTCGAAAAAGTTCCGCGACACCCTGCTGGCGAACGATTACGAAAATTCTTTCCACATCCTGACCGAGCAGGAAGAAACCGGCGCACACGTACTCGACCTGAGCTGCGGCTACGCCGGACGCGATGAAAGCAAAGATATAGCCGTATTGGTTCCGCGCATGGCGCGCGAGTGCCGAATTCCAATGATGATCGACTCCACCTCCGCCGACGTTATCGAGCAGGCGCTGAAGCTCTACGGCGGCCGGGCGTTGATCAACTCCATCAATTTGGAAGATGGCGGGAAGCGTGCCGAACAGGTCGTCCCGATGGCGCGACGCTACGGCGCGGCGATGGTTGCGCTGACCATTGATGAGAAAGGGATGGCGATGACCGCGAACGAAAAAGTCGCCGTCGCCAAACGGCTGGTCGATTTCTGCGTCGAGCGCGGACTGAAAGCCGAAGAGATTATGATCGACCCGCTGACCTTCACAATTTGCAGCGGCGACAAGACGCTACGCGATGCGGCGCTCCAAACCTTGGAGGCGATCCGGCGGATCAAGGCGGAACTGCCGGGAGTCCGGACGATGCTTGGACTTTCCAATATTTCATTCGGCCTGAAGCCGGCTCTGCGCAAAGTGATCAATGCTGTATTTCTTCGTCAGGCGGTACAAGCCGGCATGGACGCCTGCATTATTAACGTCGCGGCAATCGTTCCGCTGAATGAAATTCCGGACGACCTGCGTAAAGGCGCGGAAGCATTGCTGGATAACGACCGTTCGAACGGCGATCCACTCGAAAACTACATCAACCTGTTCGAAACAGTCAGCGACGTCGTCGAGGTCTCGGTGGAAAGCCGTCCGGCCGCCGATGTGCTGACCGATGCAATTATCCGAGGGAAATCTCCGTGGCTCACACCCGCCATCCCCGATCTGCTGAAAGAAAAAAGCGCCGAAGCCATTCTTAACACCCTCATGCTTCCGGCGATGAAAGAGGTTGGTCGCCTCTTTAACGACGGCATCATGCAGCTTCCCTTTGTGCTAAAGTCAGCCGAAGTGATGAAACGCGCTGTCGACATGATTAAACCGTTCATGAAGAAGAGCGCGGCGAGCGATGTAGCGCCACTGGCTGTGTTGGCGACGGTGGCGGGCGATGTACACGACATCGGCAAAAATCTGGTCGGCATCATTCTTTCCAACAACGGCTTCGATGTGGTTGACCTCGGCATCAAAGTGCCAGTTGAGCAAATGATGGAGGCGGTCAAAAAGCATGACGCCGCCGCGCTCGGTATGAGCGGTTTGCTGGTTAAATCCACCTCCGTCATGGCCGAAAACATGAAGATTCTCGAACACGCCGGATTCAAAACGCCGGTGCTACTCGGAGGCGCGGCGCTCTCAGAAGAGTTTGTTGATCTAGCCTGCCGCCCGCACTATTCCGGCGGACAGGTGGTCTACTGCAAAGACGCCTTCGCCGGACTGGCCGCCATGCAGATGCTCAAAGATACCGGTAGACTGCCCGACTATATTGCACCGACTCGCGACGGCGTCGGCTGTGAAGTTCCAACCATTGGAAAAGATGAAAAACCGGTTGAGCCGATTGCCCGCGATATTCCGGTTCCGGATGTGGAGATCGGCACATGGGTCACGAAAAAAATTCCGCTCGACGACATCTGGAAATATCTCGATCTGAACGGGATGATCAAAGGCGCGTGGGGCTACAAGCAGGGCAAGCTCTCCGACGCCGAGTATCAGAAACTGCTCGACGATGAAGTTTATCCGAAGCTCGAAGAGATGAAGGAGATTGCCCGCAAGGAGTTTGAGCCGAAAGTCATCCACGGCTTTTTCAACTGTCATTCCGAAGGCGATACGTTCTTCCTCGAAAACCCGGCTGGCGAAGAAATTCCCATGCCCTTCCCGCGCAGTAAAAAGGGAGCAAAACTCTGCCTCTCCGACTTTTTCCGCCCGGACCAAGACGCCTGCGCGCTGATGGCCGTAACGCTTGGCAACAAGGTGATGATCAAGGAGCACAAACTGCGCGACGCCGACCGTTACCAAGACTACCTGCTCTTCCACGGACTGGCCGTGATGACGGTCGAAGCGCTGGCCGAATACTGGCACAAAGAAATCCGCAAGCTCTGGGGCTCGGATGAAGGCGAACTGACTCTTTCCGATATTTGGAAATGCAAATTCGACCAAAGCCGCTTCGGTTTCGGCTACGCGCTCTGCCCCGATCTGGCGATGAACAAAGCCTGCTGCGACCTGCTCGACACCGCCCGTATCGGCCTGAACGTCACCGAACTCTTCATGGCCGATCCGGAAGTCTCCACCTTCGCGCTGATTACGCATCATCCGCAGGCGCATTACTTCGACCTCTAAGATTTTTACCACAGGGCCACAAGATTCGGAGGGCTTCCAATGATTAAAGAAATTGAAGGCGCGTTTTGTTGAGAGAACGACCGCGCTGGCGTGCTATAAAGCTCAAACCAAATTAAAGGAACACAAATGGCCAAGCCCAATTACTCATTCGAAAAACGCCAAAAAGAGATCGCCAAAAAACGGAAGAAGGAAGAAAAGCGTCTGCGGAAAGCAGGTGCCCCGAACGAGCTTCCGCCGGATGGCTCGCCCCAGTCGCCCGTCATCTAAAAGAATAGCGCAGGCAAGTCTGCACAGCCCAAAATGAACCAACGAATCACAGTCCGCTATGAAGGCCGGGTGCAGGGCGTGGGGTTTAGGTACACGTGTCCGGTCCTGACATAGGTTGTCACTTTGGAAAGGAGAGATTCCGAAGTGAGTA
>JBAWXO010000303.1:0-3052 GCA_037144035.1 Kiritimatiellales bacterium | reverse complement strand
CGAAACTCAACTATATCCACAGAAGGTCGGGTGAGACGGATTACTATTTTGTTGCCAACAGCGAAGAACGTCCGGTTGAAGCGAAGGCAGTTTTCCGCGTTTCCGGCAGGCAACCGGAGTTGTGGTATCCTGACACCGGCCGCATTGAGCCGTGTTCCGTCTACAACGAGCGCGATGATGGACAAATCGAAGTACCTCTTCGCTTCGACCCGGCAGGCTCCGTGTTTGTTGTGTTTCGTCAGAAGAGAGCGGGCGATCATATCATTGATGTAAAAACTGTCAGAACAACGACCACCCAGCCGCTTTCGTTTAAAATCGCGTCCGCAACGTCTGGTTATGATTTCATCACAACGGAACCCGGCAGTTTCACGCTGACGGCGGCGTCCGGCAAAAAAACATCAATCAGTTTCGAATCGGTTCCCGCTCCGGTGGTACTCGCCGGGCCGTGGGACGTGAGCTTTGCGCCGGGCTGGGGCGCGCCGGAACACACGGTGTTCGATAAACTCATCTCGTGGCCGGAGCACAGCGATCTCGGAATAAAATATTTTTCGGGTACGGCGGTTTACAAGAAGACCTTTTCCATTCCCGCCGACTACATCTCGAAAGATCGGAAGCTGTTTCTCGATCTCGGTGACGTGCAGGTGATTGCCGACGTGACGCTCAACGGGAAAAACCTCGGCATATTCTGGAAGCCGCCGTTTCGGGCCGACATCAGTGGTATCATGAAGTCCGGCGAAAATACGCTTGAAGTTAAAGTGGTCAACCTCTGGCCGAACCGGCTTATCGGCGATGAGCAGTTTCCAGACGATTGCAAATTTGAGCCAGCAGGAAATATTAAGCAATGGCCGACATGGCTTACAAACGGCCTCCCGAGACCTGAGCCGCGGCGTCTGACGTTCACGACATGGAAGCACTGGAAAAAAGACGACAAACTTTTACCTTCGGGGCTCATCGGGCCAGTGACGATTCAGGCGACAGAAGTAAAAAAAATCGAATTGTGATGCGGGTTCCAAAAGGAGCAGACAGTATGAAGAACATAAACAACAGAAGAAGGAGTAGCAATATGAAGAAGGTAAAGTATGTCATGGCACTGGCAGTCACGATGATGGGAGTTTCCGTTTCGGCGGAATTGATTGTTTCGGAATCATTTTCAACCGGGAACGGCTCGGATTATGTATCGGGGGTTAAGCTTGACCAAGAGCCCAACAAAAGCAACCTGACCGGGACGTTTGGATTCAGTGCATCGGCAGCCAATACCTGGTTTAATGGAACAACTTCAATCCAACCAAAAGACGGGGCCGGGTTGACTCATTCTTTGGTACAGGGAACCTCGGCGGGCGGGGGCTTGAAAATGTCGACCGTGAATCAGAGCGGCGGAGCCCGGAAATCGATGAGAAAGTTGGCCGCGACACCATCGGGTTCAAGTTTTTACATGAGCGGGTTGGTTACCATGAACGGTTTTCTGTCAAATCTGGATAACGGTGAACGCATTGCTATGGGACTGGGCACAAACCCGACAAATATCGTCTTCAGCTGTGAAACGGGGCTGTTTCTCGGTTTAACCAAGGATGAAAACGGCGATGTTTATCTTGCCGCGTTTGCGGGCGGAAATACGTACAAACTGGGCAGTGCGCTGACTGCCGCGCAAGCGGATGAGACTCAAATGATTGTTTTGAAACTGGATTTCAATACGTCGGGCGTTTTGGACACATTGACGGCATGGACCGCTCGGCAGACGGCGAAAGAATTGACCCAGGTGCTAAGCATATCGGATTTAGACACCGGATCGACCCGCAACCTGATGCGGTTTCTTGTTCAAAATCAAAACGGCATGGATACATCAAGTGGTACTGTGTATCTGGACGAATTCCGCTTCGGAACAACCCTTCAGGACGTTACCAATATTCCTTAACCGCCTTTTTCGCCACTCCTCTGAATGGATGCGGCGGGCACCTTTTGGATCAAGCAATTTGAAATACGTTTGCGCAGCCTCCTGTTCCACTGCAGGAAGCCGGGAATGTTCTCATGATAATTTACGAAGAACAAAAAAATACGAGAGGGGAAACTTGATGAAATATCGCGTCATGATACTTGCGGTCACCTGTTCCATGCTTTCCGCAACATTTGCGATCGTCAAACCTCCCGTGACATTGACTGCGGATAACCTTGTGAACCCCGTCGTCACGAGTGACCTTGCGCCGCGCCTGAGCTGGAAGCTGCCTTGGGAGCAGCGCGGTGCGGCGCAATCGGCGTATCAGGTGCTCGCCGCCAGCGCACCCGCGCTGCTTATCGAAGGCAAGGCCAACTTGTGGGATTCCGGCAAGGTGGTCTCAAGCGCTTCCGTGCTCGTGTCCTATGGAGGGAAGCCGCTTGCGCCGTCGCAGACGGTGTGGTGGACGGTGCGCGTCTGGGATGAAGCAGGAAAGGAAAGCAGCTGGTCCGCTCCAGTCCGGTTCACGACCGCCAAGCCGTGGCCCGAGGCCTGGTCAGCCCAATGGATCACTTATCCCGATGCGGCCTTCACCGACGAGATACTGTTTAAAGAGATGAAGCGGCGGGTGCCAGGTATGCCGCCTTATTATCCGAAAATGTTGCGGGTTTCTTCCGGCGAAGTGATTGATAGGTATATCGCGGATACCTCTGTCGGGGTGGATGCCCGCTGGATCAATCCGGTGCCGGAGGATAAGAAGCTTGATTACACCAAAGACCGTCTCGAAGAGATTCCGCCCTCGCCGATGTTCCGCAAGGAGTTCGTGCTGAAGGGCGGCGTGAAGAGGGCGCTGCTCTATTCGTCCGGGCTTGGCTGGCAGGAAATCTTCATCAATGGTCGGCGTGTCAGCGACGGAGTCAACAATCCCGCGCCGACCGAATACAAGAGGATCGGGCTCTACGAGGCGTTTGATGTCACCGATCTTATAAAAACGGGATCCAACGCTCTGGGCGTTCATATCGGCGGCGGCTGGTTTCAGCAGGGGCTTGCGAGGGATGGTGCTTATCTATATGGCCGACCGGGATTGCTGCTCGAACTCGTGTGCGAACTTTCGGACGGTAC
>JBAWXO010000302.1:0-3058 GCA_037144035.1 Kiritimatiellales bacterium | reverse complement strand
ACGTGCTTGGCCCTTCGATGAACTCAGGGCAGGCGATCGCATTCCGCCCTTTGGAAGTTTCCTAGCGTCTTGGCTGTCATTTCTTCCAAACACTGGAACTTTTGTGTTCCATCGGGGCGGAAGGCAGGTAGAATGCCGCGCATGAGCTGGTATATTACTCTTTTGGTTTGCGGGCTGTTTCTGGTCGGCGTGGAGATTTTTATTCCCGGCGGCGTGGTCGGCGCGGCGGGCGCGGCGGCGCTGATCGGCGCGGCAGTGATGGGTTTTATGATTTTTCCGCTGTGGCTCGGCTGGCTGAGTCTGCTCCTGATTCTTGTGCTGACCGCGATCGCGGCGTTTGTCTGGATGAAGTATTTCCCGAAGAGTCCGATGGGCAAGGCGCTGTCGCTGACACAGCATATTTCCAAAAGGGATCAGGATGACTCTACATGGAAAGCCAGCATGAAAGGTACCGCGCTAAGTATCCTGCGTCCCGCCGGCAAGGCGCTGATCGAAGGTCGCCACGCGGACGTGATCGCTGACGGGACCTGGATTGAACAGAACTCCGCCATTGAAATCATCAAGGTGGAAGGCAATAGGATTTATGTGAGGGAAGTGAAACTTGAAACCTGAAATTAGAAACTTGAAATTAGGATTGATAGCCGGACTGCTGCTGGCCGGGAGCACGGTACAAGCAATTGAGTTTGTGCAGCGGGATCAGTTTATCAGCGGCGAGGCGGAGACGTTGCGCGATGAGATGTGGATTTCGGCGCAGACCATCACCATCAGCGGCGAGGCGCTCGACGATCTGTTTGCGGCGGGCGGCGTCCTTGACCTGCGCGGAGATTTTCAGAGCGATGTCTGGGCGGGCGGCGATCAAGTGATTGCGGCGGGCCGATTCAGCGACCATGTACGGCTGGTTTCACGCACGGTGCAGGTTTCCGGAACGCTGGGCGGCTCACTGACGGCGATGGGTACTACCGTTAAGATTGATCCGTCGGCAACGCTTGCCAAAAACATGCTTTGCCTTGGCGAGAATATTATCAGCGAAGGCACCATTGCCGGTAATGTCCGGATCGTGGCGCAAAAGGCGACGCTCGGAGGAAAAATTGCCGGTAACGTTTCGATTACGGCGCAGGAGATTGTGATTCCGGCCGGCACGGTGATCGGCGGCGACCTGAGCTATACCGCACCGAAGGAACTGGTGCTCTCCCCTTCTGTCACGCTCAGAGGAAAACTGGTCCGCACATTTGAGGCTCTGCCGCCAAAAGAATTCCTTAAACCTAATCTGCTCGGCCATTTCAGCTTTGCCTTTGCCGCCCTGCTGACGGGACTGGTTTTCAGCTCGATCTTCTCGCGCTACACCGCCAACACGGTTCAGCTGCTGCGCACCTCACGCGGGCCGTGCCTGCTCGCCGGCTTCGCCGCGCTGTTTCTTATCCCGATGTGCGCACTCCTGCTTCTCTTCACCCTTGTCGGCCTGCCGCTGTGCATTCTGATAATTCTCTTCTATTGCATTCTGCTCTACCTTAGCAAAGTCGCGGTCGGCCTCTGGCTCGGCGCCTTGATTCTGCGCCGCAAAGAAGTTACGAAACAAAACCGGGCGGGCGCTCTGGCCGCCGGACTGCTAATTCTCTATGCCTTGACGGCCTTCACCGCCATCTCCTTCTTCGCCAGCATCCTGATCACGATATACGGTCTTGGCGCGCTGCTTCTCGCTCTTTTCAAAAAACCGGCGCTGGGCATTCAGTCACCAGCTGATATTAATTAAACAACAATGGAGGAACCATCATGAGTACTATATTGGGCATTTTCTTACTAGTCGTCGTCTTTGTCTTTTCGGCGGTTATTCTATCCGTGCTCGCGGTCTGGGTTCAGGCCTGGGGTTCAGGCGCGCCCATCAAACTCTATAATCTGATTGGGATGAAGCTCCTGCGTAAAGTGCCGGTCACGCTGATCGCCCGGGCGCGCATTCAAGCCATCAAGGCCGGGATTGATATCAGTAGCGATTTGCTCGAAGCGCATTATCTCGCCCGTGGAAATGTCGTTAATGTCGTGCAGGCGCTGATCGCCGCCGACAAAGCCAATATCAAACTCGGCTTTCAGCAGGCCGCCGCCATCGACCTCGCTGGCCGTGATATTCTCGATGCCGTCACCACCAGCGTTAACCCGAAGGTGATCGACTGCCCGAATCCGAAACAAGGAACCACCTTCCTCGATGCTGTCGCCAAAGACGGTATCCGCCTGCTGATCAAAGCTCGCGTGACGGTTCGCACCAACCTGAACCAGCTCGTCGGCGGCGCCACCGAAGAAACCATTATCGCCCGCGTCGGTCAGGGCATCGTCAGCGCCGTCGGCTCGATGGACTCCTATAAAAAAGTTCTCGAAAATCCCGACAATATAAGCCGCAAGGTGCTCGACAGCGGACTCGACGCGCAGACCGCGTTTGAAATCGTCTCGATTGATATCGCCGACGTCAGCGTCGCCGGAACCGCCAATACCGCCAACGTCGGTGCCATGCTCGAAACCGAACGCGCCGAAGCCGACAAGAAAATGCGTCAGGCTGAAGCCGAAGGCCGCCGCGCCATGGCGATTGCCACCGAACAGGAAATGCGCGCCCGCGTTCAGGAAATGCAGGCCAAAGTTATTGAAGCGCAGGCGCAGGTTCCGCTGGCCATCGCCCAGGCCTTCAAAGAAGGCCACCTCGGCGTCATGGATTTCTACCGCATGCAGAACGTCATGGCCGACACGTCCATGCGCGAATCGCTCGCAGGCGGTGACGAACAGGCTCATAAGAAAGACTAAGCATGACCGGCCTTATCGTCAGAGCGGACGGCGGAATTGTCTGGCTGGTCGTCGGCGTTTTCTGGGTGATCGCCCAGATCGCCGGCGCGGCGGCTAAAAAAAACCAGCCGCACCCGCCGATTTCCCCTGCCGGTGAAGAAGTCGAAACGTCGACAGACTCGATCTCTGAACTGCTGCGCAAAATGGCCGCTGCTCAGGAAATCCGCGTTGAGCCGCTAAAGTCCGTTGAAAAGCCGGAGGAAAAAACATTCACGCCAATCCCGGCGCGCCAGAG
>JBAWXO010000301.1:0-3059 GCA_037144035.1 Kiritimatiellales bacterium | reverse complement strand
AACGACAACCAGTCAACTTTTTCAACTCTTAGGTACGCACTTCCGAGAAGAACCAGATTAGTGGTTAGTTCATTTCTGTATTTAGGATAAAAACCGAAGATCATGCGATATGGATAAAAAGAAAAACCCGCAGTGTTTCCACTGCGGGTTTTCTGTATTTCAGCTAATGCCGTTTACTTGGCGGTCGCTTTGTCTTCCGGAATGCGCATGCAGTAGAACGACCGGTAGACGAAGACCAGCGCGACGGTGAAGATCACGCCGCCAATCGCGTACTTCATGTTTGTGTTGGTCATTGCCACGGCGATTTCTGTCGCCAGCAGCCCGAACAGCGTTGTGAACTTGATGATCGGGTTCATCGCCACGGAGGAGGTGTCCTTGAAGGGATCGCCAACGGTGTCGCCCACCACGGTCGCCGCATGCAGATCGGTTCCCTTGGCGCGCAGATCGACTTCAACAATCTTCTTGGCGTTGTCCCATGCGCCGCCGGCGTTGGCCATGAAAATGGCCTGGTACAACCCGAAGAATGCGATCGAGATCAGGTAGCCGATGAAGAAGAAGGGGTTGAAGAAGGCCAGCGAGAGGGCGAAGCAAAAGACTGCGACGAAGATATTGAACATCCCTTTCTGCGCGTAGATTGTGCAGATTTTGACCACTTCCTTACTGTCCTTGATCGAGGCTGTATCCGCGTTCAGGTTCATGTTTTCTTTGATGTACACGACCGCCCGGTAGGAGCCGGTCACCACAGCCTGTGTGGCCGCGCCGGTGAACCAGTAGATTACCGCGCCGCCCATCAGCAGGCCGAGGACGATTTCAGGACGAACCAGGCTCAGGCTGGAGATAACGCCTTCAATGCCGCCAAAGCCGGGCGTCTTGCCCAGCATGATGATGATACCGAAGATCATGGTCGTTGCGCCGACCACGGCCGTGCCGATCAGCACCGGTTTGGCAGTCGCTTTGAACGTGTTGCCTGCGCCGTCATTACGCTCGAGGTTGAGTTTGGCGTTTTCAAAGTCGGGCTTGAATCCGAAATCCTTTTCGATTTCGTTTGCGATGCCGGGGATCGACTCGATGCGGCTCAGCTCATAGACCGACTGTGCGTTGTCGGAAACTGGGCCGAAGCTGTCCACCGCGATGGTGACGGGACCCATACCG
Organism: Kiritimatiellales bacterium; assembly: GCA_037144035.1. GTDB lineage: Bacteria > Verrucomicrobiota > Kiritimatiellia > Kiritimatiellales > Tichowtungiaceae > Tichowtungia. The sequence goes on along the minus strand of JBAWXO010000301.1, from coordinate 1,907 downwards.
AGGAAACCGAACGCCACCAGACCGAAGGCGAAAATCGGCGCCGCAAAGGCATATTCAGCCGGCATCAGGCTTGCCACCGCCGGGTGACTTGCCAGCAAGGACGCGCCCAGCATCAGCACCAGCATGGTCAGACCTTCCCAGAACGCGGAAAAATTACCTGCTACGAAGCCGGAGAGAATGTTCAGGGATGCGCCGCCTTGTTTGGAGGCGGTTACCACTTCCTTAACATGAATAGCATTCGTGCTGGTGAATACCTTGGTGAATTCAGGAATCAGTGCGCCGGCGATGGTGCCACAGGAGATGATGGTGGAAAGTACCCACCAGAGATTCGGCTGAACCACTTCGTTTACCTTGATGTCGCCCAGCAGGAAATAACTGGAAACGTAGGTTACGCCGATACAAACAAAGGAGGTCAGCCATACCAGAACGGTCAGCGGATGCTCTGGGTCAAATTCCTTGGCGTTTTTCAGCTTCGCGGTGAAGTGCATGTCGTTGGCCAGATAAGCGGCCAGAGCGGACACGATCATCAGAATGCGCATGACGAATATCCAGACAATCATCTGGGCACAGAGTGTTCCGGCGCCAAGGACAAGCGCCAGAAAGGTGATCAGGGCCACGCCGGTCACGCCGTAGGTTTCAAAACCGTCTGCCGTCGGACCGACGCTGTCGCCGGCGTTGTCACCGGTGCAGTCGGCGATTACGCCCGGATTCTTCGGATCGTCTTCCGGGAGCTTGAATACGATCTTCATCAGGTCAGAACCGATGTCCGCGATCTTCGTGAAGATACCGCCGCAGATTCGGAGCGCGGCGGCGCCCAGTGACTCGCCGATCGCGAACCCGATAAAGCAGGGGCCGCGCAGTTCGGCGGGGAGGAAAATGAGAATGCAGATCATGAAAAAGAGCTCAACGGTGATCAGGAGCATACCGACGCTCATGCCGGAACGCATCGGGATGGCCAGCGCGTCCCACGGGGTGCCGCGGAGTGATGCAAAAGCGCTGCGGCTGTTGGCGAAGGTGTTGATGCGCATTCCGAACCAGGCCACGCCGTAAGATCCGAGGATACCCAGAATTGACGCCGCAAGAATCAAGAGGACATGACCGGTCGGCATACGCTGAAGGATCAGGAAGTAGTACAGCATACATGCGCCGATCAGCACCCACAGGATGGCCAGGAACTTGCCCTGCTGGGCGAGGTAGCTCTTGCAGGTTTCCCAGATGATCTGAGAGACATCGCTCATGGATTTATGAACCGGCAGTTTTTCGGTTTTGAAATACTGGAAGAGACCGAAGGCCAGCCCCAGAAAACAGACTCCGATACCGATCATCATCAGGTGCGTTCCAGAGATACCGCCCAGAGCGGAGAAGGTCACCGCGCCCAGATCCGGAAGTTTTAGATCCGCTTCACTGGCCATAGCTGTTCCGGCGCTAAGTCCAAGAAAAGCCAACATCAAACTCACATACATTTTCCATTGCGAACGTATACTGCTCATATTCTCTATTAACCTTTCTTGTAGTGGAACCTTTTCGCCTGCCGTCATGTCATAATCCGATCACCCCGAGATGATAGGAAATACTTGCCGAAAGAACGAAATAAAAAACTGCGACAAGGTACTTTTCTACCCCCTCAAACGCAAGTGGATTCACAGTTATTTTAGTATGAGGGCCGCCAGATTGTCGGGCGGCCTTTTTTTTGTCTTTCCAGTCTTTGGAACCAGCAGGTGGAACGCGATCTCCGAGCGCGTTCAAGCGTACGCGGAGAGCCCGAACCACCTTTGAAAAAATGTCGCGAAAAGTTCCACGCATTGGAATTTTTTTGGAGTGCGGCGGTTCGTATCCGCCGCTTTTAAAGCGGTGATACGGCTTCGCCTTTATCACCGCAGTCCAAAGGGGCTCAGTTAATCAGTCGG
>JBAWXO010000300.1:0-3066 GCA_037144035.1 Kiritimatiellales bacterium | reverse complement strand
GCGTTACGACTGGTGGCCGGTGCGACCGTTCAGGATGGAAAATACGCCGTGGTGCGTGGTCTGCCGGATCGTTATGTCAGCTCGCAGATGAATGGAGTACGGTTGCCGACCGCCGATGCAGACAAACGAGCCGTGCAGCTCGACCAGTTTCCTTCTGAACTGATTGAAAGCATTCAAGTTTCAAAAACCTTTACACCGGATCAGCAAGGCGATGCCTCCGGAGGGGCTGTCAATGTGGTGCTGAAGGGCATCCCGGATGCAACCGTTCTGAAGTTCAGTGCCGGAACTGAATACAACACGCAAACGCCAGACAAGGGCGAATTTATCACTTACAAAGGCGGCGGCGTCAATTTTTCGGGCATTGATGATGGCGGCCGGGATATGCAGACACCCGGAATGAATTGGAACGGAGCCGTCGGCGTTTCCCGCGGCGATCCGCCGCCGACTTATAACTGGTCGCTGACTGCGGGGGGAAAAAAGGAAGTGCTGGACGGGTTGAAAGTCGGCGGGCTGGGCAATTTTTATTACAAACAGAAAACGTCCTCTTACGACAACGGGACAGACGATTCTTATTGGCTTAAAGGACCCGGCCGGGTGATGACCCCGCAGACGAAACAGGGCGCGCCTTCTTCGACTGGCATCGAATCCGGTGACAGCTTTAAAACCGCTCTTTTCGATGTGTCGCAGGGAAGCGAGGAGGTTCAATGGGGCGGTCTTGGCGCGGTAGGACTTGAAACGGAAAATAACAAGTTGATGTTGCTGTATATGCGGACACAGTCGACGGAGGACACCGCTACACTGGCGGAAGATACCCGTGGCAAGGACTATTTTGTCACCAGTCAGGTTCCCGGCTATGACCCGCGCGCACCCTACGACGGCTATCAGGATGCAGCACCCTACCTGCGAAGTGAAACGCTGGAGTATGTGGAGCGGAAAACCGACACACTGCAACTCCGGGGCGACCATACCCTGCCGTTTCCTGAAACTGGAATCCCCGGCTATTTCGTTCTACTGCCCCCTGAACTTGACTGGACGGTTGCCAAAAGCATGTCCGGACTTAACAGCCCGGATAAACGGATGTTTGGTTCGACTTGGAAACCGGGAACACCGGACACGGTCTGGGGGTCTACGACTTTTCCTGGTATTCCAGCCGGATATTATGCGAACAAAGGGGAGGCTGCTTATACGCTGGGGAACGTGCAACGGATATGGAAGGACATCTCGGAAGAGAGCGAACAGTATTCTGTGAATGGGAAAATACCGTTTGAACAATGGAGCGGCGATAAGGGGTATCTGAAGGCCGGGGTATTCAACGACAAAGTAAAACGTGAATATAATCAGGACTCATTCAGCAATCTCAATGGGCCGGGAACAGGCAATCAGGATACGGGACCCTCCTTGCCGTGGGATGAATATTGGAGTTCTGTTTTTCCGGCAGAGGGGCATAAAATCCTAGCGACTGAAATCGACGTGGACTATAAAGCTGAGCAGAAAATTTCCGCCGTGTATTACATGCTGGATGTTCCTCTCTGTCCGTTCTTCAAAGTTCTTGGCGGGCAGCGGGTCGAAAAAACGGATCTCAGTATTGTTCTGAATCCGGACACGGAGGTCTATGCGCCTGATGGAAAAGGCGGGAGCGAATATCTTACGGCGAAAGATTTTGGCGTTGAACAGCAGGACATTTTACCTGCTTTGGGTTTTGAATTAAAACCGCACGACAAATTGACGATCCGCGCTTCTTATAGCGAGACGGTTGCCCGCCAAACCTTTAAAGAAATGACCCCGATTCAGCAGATGGAATACCTCGGCGGCGATGTGTTCATCGGCAATTCCGATCTGACCATGAGCGCTGTTAAAAACTATGACCTTCGGGCGGATTACACTCCGTTCGACGGAAGTCTGGTGTCGGCTTCCTGGTTTAAGAAAGAGATCAGGAATCCGATTGAGTATGTGCAAAGTTACGCCGCCAATATCGGCACCTATACCACACCGGTTAATTATCCCGCGGGCGAACTGACCGGATACGAATTTGAGGTCCGTCAGCAACTGGGCCGCTTCTGGGATCCTCTGAAAGGGTTGGAGATCGGGGCCAATGCAACTTTTATCCAATCTCAGGTGACGCTGAGCGACGATGAGGCGGGCATGCTGGAAAGTTTCGGATACCCTGAAAAGACCCGCGACATGATGAATGCACCAGCTTATCTCTATAATCTCAATCTGACCTATGACATTGAAAAAACCGGCACACGGCTTGGCTTTTTTTACACGGTTCAAGGCGACACGCTGGTGGCCGGCTCAGGGGTGTCGCAAGGATATATGCCCAGTGTTTATGCCAAAGAGTACGGCACACTGAACTTTAGCGTTTCGCAGAAAATCGGGGAACATTGGAAAGTCAACTTCAAGGCGAAAAATCTCCTGGATCCGGAGATTCAGGAAGTCTACCGCTCCGAATACACCGAGGGCGATACCGTGAAAACTTCCTATACGAAGGGGATCGAGTACTCGATCAGTGCAAGTTACGAATTTTAACAAATGGCTCACAGAGAGCTAACAGGGATGTGATTTATTAGGTTGGTGAAGGCGCAGGGATTTAAAACAGGTGAGGGAATTATGAAGGCAACTCGGTTATTGGTTATTGGTTGTTGGTTGTTGGGAACTTTCTTTTCCGTCGAGGCGGTGTCGGCTGAAAATACTCCGGTCAGTTCGGTCGGCATGCCGCCCCAGTCATCGCTGGAAGAAACCCGTCTGAAAATGAATAAGTGGATTGAAACCCAGCAGATCATTTCTAAAGAAAGCAAAGACTGGCAGCAGGGCAAAAATATTCTCAACGGCCGTCTGGAACTGGTTAATAAAGAGATCGCGACCCTCACGGAAAAAAATAAACTGGCTGAAACCAGTCTTGCCGAGACCGGCAAAAAACGCGGCGAACTTCTCACCGAAGCCGATCAGTTAAAAGCGACGGGCGCACAACTGGCCGAGAAGATCACGGGCGTCGAAGCGGATATCCGGCGGATTTATAAACAGCTGCCGGAGCCGATTCAGACCAAGCTTCAGCCGCTGTATCAG
>JBAWXO010000299.1:0-3086 GCA_037144035.1 Kiritimatiellales bacterium | reverse complement strand
TGCGTATGGATGCCGACCGGCGTCTTAAACGCCTTGATCACCGTGGCGGTGATTTGCGCCACTTCATGCGGCAGCGCGCCGCCGTTCGTTTCGCAAAGGACAAGGCAGTCGGCCCCGGCGTCCGCCGCGGCTTTGAGCGCGGACATCGCGTATTCCGGGCTGTCTTTGTAGCCATCGAAAAAATGCTCGGCGTCGTAGATCACCTCTTTGCCGTGCGATTTCAGGAAGCGGACACTGTCAGCGATCATCGCCAGATTTTCTTCGGCAGTCGTCTGAAGCACTTCGATCACGTGCAAAAGCCAGCTCTTGCCGAAGATCGTGCAGACGGGCGTATCAGCCTCCAGCAGAGCGGCGAGGCCTTTGTCCTCTTCCGGCTTAATGTTCGCGCGGCGGGTCGAACCGAACGCGGCGACCTTGGCGTTTTTGAGGGTTTCCTTCTTAATCAGGCGGAAAAACTCCATGTCTTTGGGATTGGACGCGGCGAACCCGCCTTCAATGTAGGCGAGGCCGAACTCGTCGAGACGTTTGGCAACCTGCACTTTGGCGACGGCGGAAAAGGAAACTCCCTCCGCCTGTGCGCCGTCGCGCAGGGTCGTGTCATAAATGGCTATTTTTTTCGTGCTCATGGTTTTCCCCGATGGAATAGAAGGCAGGAAAGATATACGACCCCCCCGCAGATTTAAAGCCTTCACCGGCCCTTTTTTCGGGCGAATTTAACCGCTAATGGACGCTAATTAACGCGAATGGGTTCCAAATATTGCCCGCCCTGAGCTTTGCCGAAGGGGAAGATTTTTGACCACCAACTAAGGCCGCAAAGATAATCCCCTCCGACGGAGGGGTGGCCGACTTGTCCGCCGTAGCCTTCGGCGAAGGCTGGAAGGCCGGGGTGGGTGTTTCCAAACATCGGAAGATTGTTGACCGCCAAGACGCCAAGATCGCCGGGGGTTCCAACCATTGGACCTGAGGTATTCCGAAAGTGCTTTTGGCTACGCCAAAAGAAGTGACCGGAACGGGAACGGCAAAATTAACCACGAATTACACGAATGGACACGAATAGGGCCGCGCAAAGCGCTGTGGGGTGCGGCGGCTCGACGCCGCTTTCAAACTGACCCATAAAAATACAAAAATAATAGGGCAGACACTTCCCCAATATCGGGATAGACAAAACCAGAGACGCTTACTAGCATGCGACCTATTCGGATTGTCCCTGAGGTGGTGCAGAAAAGTGAGTCCGGGCAGAAGCTTACACACGCAAATTAGGAGGTATTCGATGCGCATGACTGTCTCTTTACTACGCGGACTTGTGGTGGGGTGCTTAACTGTTATGAGTCTGTCTGGATGCAGCAGCACCTTGCCTCTGTATTCCGGCCCTCGGCTGAACCCGGAAAACGCAGCTCTCCTGATGGTGGAACCTGGAATTGTTCTACGCTCTGTCGACGGAAACAAAGTACCTAGTGCTGGGGCCTATGAACTACGGCCAGGAACACATACTCTGGTCGTCGCCTATTACTCTTCTTTTGGTGGGAGTAGTATATGGAGTACCGTGAATAAAACCTTAAAGTTTACAGCTCAATCTGGAAATCACTACCTTGTTTTGGGAGGAATTCAAAATGGTGGATGGCATCCTAGCAGGAAAAGGGGTCAGCCAATGAATTTTAGAATCCCAAGCGAAACGGGATCAGTCCTCGCATTCAAGTATCTCTTCTTTCCAAACTTTGGAAACGCTCTGCGCCTTGGCGAGGAATCCTAAATCCCAAAGAAGGCTTTGCCGAGAGCGCGGAGAGCTTTTTCGCGGTCAGCGTCTTTGACGGCGAACATCATGCTGATTTCCGACGCGCCCTGGTTGATCATTTCGAGGTTCACGCCGGCGGCGGACATCGCTTGCGTGGCTTTGGCGGCCATACCGACCGCATAGTGCATCCCCTCGCCGACCACCATGATCAGAGCCAGTCCGTGTTCGACCAGCACCGCGTCGGGTTTCAGTTCAGCTTTAATGCGGGCGACAACCTTTTCTTCCCGTGCCGCAGGAAGATTTGCCGATGCCAGAATGACGGACATGTTATCAATCCCTGACGGCGTGTGTTCGAAGGAGATTTTTTCGTCTTCCAGAATCTGGAGCAGGCGGCGGCCAAAACCGATTTCGCGGTTCATCATGTATTTATCAATGTAAACGGCACAGAAGCCGGGAGCGCTGGAAATACCGACCACGGTCCGTTCGCTGGGGGCGCGCTTCGGCACGACCATGGTGCCGGGAGCCGCAGGATTGTTGGTGTTCTTGATACAGATCGGAATATTGGCCTGAACCGCCGGAATGATCGCTTCGTCGTGGAACACGCCGAAGCCGGCGTAGGAAAGTTCGCGCATTTCGCGGTAGGTCATGCAGTCAATGGCGGGCGGATTTTCAATGATGCGCGGATCCATCGAGCAGACGGAATCCACGTCGGTGAAGTTTTCATAGACGTCGGCTTTGACCGCCGCCGCGAGAATCGCGCCGGTGATGTCCGAGCCACCGCGCGGGAAAGTCGCGACGTCGCCGCCCTTCGTGACACCGAAAAATCCGGGGAAAATCACGATTTCCTTGATGTTTTTCAGCACGGCCAGTTTCGGATAAGACTCGTCGAGCACCTGCGCGTTACCAAAGTCGTCGCTCAGCAGCATACCCGCTTCGCCGGGGTTGACGTACTTGGCGGGGAATCCGGCCTTGGTGAAGGCTTCGGCGATGGCGCGGGCGGCGCAATCTTCGCCGGCGGCTTTCATGGCGTCCATAAACTGGGCGTCGTTCTTGCCGCGGCCTTTAATGCGTCCGCGCAGATCAGCTTCGATGGTTTTGGTCACCGCTTCCGGCAGTTTCAGGTCGCGCTGAATTTCGGCGTAGCGATTCACCACCGCCATCAGGTCGGCCTCAAAATCTTTTCCGGCGATCACGGCGTTCGCCAAAGCGATCAGCAGGTCGGTGACCTTGGTGTCCGCCTTGTTGCGTTTGCCCGGCGCGGAAACCACCACGATGCGGCGGTCGGCATCAGCCGTGACAATTTTTACAATCTTCGAAATCTGCTCTGCATTGGCGACGGATGTCCCGCCGAATT
>JBAWXO010000298.1:0-3089 GCA_037144035.1 Kiritimatiellales bacterium | reverse complement strand
CCCCACTCCGCGTGCATTTTATGGTCTGCGGTGTCGTCGACTTTGACCGGCAGGTAGGTTCCGGCGCCGACGTGCAAGGTGACGGTTTCAAATGCCACACCCCGTTTTTCTAATGCTTGGCAAAGCTGTTCGGTAAAATGCAGTCCGGCGGTCGGCGCGGCAACCGCGCCTTCCTCTTTGGCGAAGATGGTCTGATAATCCTCACGGTCACTGGTGTTCTGCTCTGCATCGGGGCCGCGCCGGATATAGGGCGGAAGAGGCATACGGCCGAATTTTTCCAAAGCTTGGAAAAGTTCCTCGCCGCCGCGGTTGAAACGCAGGAGAATTTCTCCGCCGTCACGCTTTTCGGCGACATCGGCGTAAAAACCGTCGGCGAAATCAATCCGACTGCCTTCTTTGAGCCGCTTACCGGGTTTCGCGAAAGCAAACCATGCGTTGTCTCCGGCGCGCATGTGTAGCGTGACTTCGATTTTCACCTCGCCGCGCAGGCCGTCGAGCCGCGCCGGAATGACCTTGGTGTTGTTACCGATCAGCAGGTCGCCGGGCTGGAGCAGACCCGGCAGGCCGCGGACAATGCGGTCAGAAAAACCGTCGCCCGTCAGGTCGAGCAAGCGCGCGGAATCGCGCGGGCTGGCCGGACGGTCCGCGATAAAGCGCTGGGGCAGGTCAAAATCAAATAAGTCAACTTTCATTCGGGCGCGTTATCGGTTATAGGTTAATCGAGGCCGCATTCTATGGATACAAACTGTCAGACAAAAGCTTTTGTGAGCGAGATATTCAGCTCCGCGCAGGGCGAAGGGGTCAATATCGGCCGCCGCCAGCTTTTTGTCCGGTTCTGCGAGTGCCACCGCAACTGCCTCTACTGCGATACGCCGGTGGAACGCACAGAATCGGTCCAGATTGAACGTGCGCCGGGCAGCGGAAAGTTTGAGTCCGTTCCCAACCCGCTGACCGCAAAGCAGCTGGCTGACCTGCTGGACAGCCTGAACCGTCCGGAATTCGCCCACGACGATCTTTTCATCACCGGCGGCGAGCCGCTGCTTCAAGCAGACTTCCTGGCCGCTTTTCTGCCGGATACCCGCAAACAGCTTGATCTGCCGGTTCACCTCGAAACCAGCGGCGATCTGCCGGAAGAATTCGCCAAAGTCGTCGAATGGATCGACCATGTTTTGATGGATATCAAGCTTCCCAGCGTCACCGGCGAACCGGAGTCATGGGCAATGCACCGCGACTTTCTGGACATCATCGAACGGGAAGAGATCGGCGCAACCATTAAACTGGTGGTCGGCGCGGACACATCCGATGAAGACCTCGCGCAGGCGGCGGGAATTATCCGCGCGTCCGGCTCGCTGGCCGCCGTGGTTCTGCAGCCAATGACTGCGGCCTCCAAGACCGACCGCGTCCCGACGGCCAGTCAGGTACTGACGTGGCAGTCGAAGATGGCCGTCGCCCTCGGACGGAGTGTCCGTGTCATTCCGCAATGCCACAAGATGATGGGACTTCTTTGAGAATGGAATGATGGAATAAAGGATTGATGGAATAATGGGAAAGAAAAAGGCAGTTGTATTGTTGAGCGGCGGAATGGATTCCGCGACCGCGCTGGCGATGGCCAAAGCGCAGGGTTTTGACTGCTACGCCCTTTCCTTCCGCTACGGCCAGCGCCACGCCGTCGAACTGGAGTGCGCGGATCAGGTGGCCAAAGCGCAAGGCGTCGCCGAACACCGTACCGTCACCATCGACCTCGGCGCGTTCGGCGGATCGGCGCTGACCGACATGAACATCGCCGTGCCGCACGAACCGGGCAAGCCGGACGAAATTCCGGTCACGTACGTTCCGGCGCGCAATACCGTGTTTCTATCCTACGCGCTGGCGTGGGCTGAAATACTTCGAAGTTTCGATATTTTCATCGGCGTCAACGCGCTCGACTACAGCGGCTATCCCGACTGCCGCCCTGAATTTATCGCCGCCTACGAGAAGATGGCTAATCTCGCCACCAAGGCCGCCGTCCATGGCGGACGGAAACTGACCGTCCACACGCCGCTCATCCACCTGACCAAAGCACAGATTATTAAAAAGGGCCTCGAGCTGGGCGTGGACTACGGCGTAACGTCCAGCTGTTACGACCCCGCGCCCGATGGCGCGGCATGCGGAACCTGCGATTCCTGCCGCCTGCGACTCAAAGGATTTAGAGAGATCGGTGAAACCGATCCAAGGAAATATGACAGATGAAGTATGAAAGATGAAAAAGGGTCTGCGACAGCTTCATAAAAAAGGCCAACGCCGTTTGAGTTCCATTTTCATAGTTCATATTTCATAATTCATCTCTCAGAAAGGACCCTGTTATGTCTGAAATGGAAATTTACAAAACCCTGCGTTTCGATGCCGCCCATCGCTTGACCGGCGTTCCGCCGACGCATAAATGCTCGGCTATGCACGGCCACGGCTTTGAGATTAAAGTCTATCTGCGCGGCCCGGTTAACCCAAAAACCGGCTTCGTCATGGATTTCGGCGACCTGTCCAAAGTATGTGAACCCATCATTAAACAGCTCGACCACGCCATCCTGAACGAGATTGAAGGATTGGAAAATCCGACCAGCGAGAACATGAGCGTCTGGGTCTGGAAAAAACTGAAGCCGCAGCTGCCCCTACTCTCAAAAATTGTCATCAAAGAAACCGAAACCTCCGGCTGTATTTATCGGGGAGAGTAATACGGATTAATCTGAACACTATTTTCCAGCCCTTGTTTGTTTCCCTGTGGGTGCGGACGGTTGCCGCCGTTTTGAGTTGCTTGCGCCTTTGCGGCTTCTTGACCGGCGTAGTTTTAGAGAAGCAGGTAGGGGCGGCTCTCCGAGCCGTCCCCACCCGATCGTTTTTTTATTGCCGACAGGCTTTTGACTGCGGTGATTCTTTCACCGCTTTTTATTCCCCGCTGATAAAGAAAAGCGGATTGTCTATGCAGATAAGGCAGATTGATTTTATTGGTGATCAGTGTCCATTAGTGAAGATTAGCGGTTAGTTTATTTCTGTATTTAGGACACTGGTGTCCGGTAAAAATTTGAAAATCTAGACGGCTCGAAAGAGCTCCTTTA
>JBAWXO010000297.1:0-3092 GCA_037144035.1 Kiritimatiellales bacterium | reverse complement strand
ATGCCAAGGCCGCCGGAGCCGAAGGTGTTCAGCTGGCTGGGCTTTGCTGTACCGCAAACGAAATTCTAATGCGTCGCGGCGTGCCGGTGGCGGGCAACTTCCATCAGCAGGAACTGGCGATCATCACCGGTGCCGTGGAAATGATGGTGGTGGACGTACAGTGCGTGATGCCCAGTCTGCCGACGGTGGCGAGTCATTATCACACGGAAATTGTTTCGACGTCCGACATTGCTAAAACCATTGGCGCAACGCACATGCCGTTCGAGGCCGATAAAGCCTACGAGTCCGCGAAAGGAATTCTTAAACACGCGGTGGATCTGTTCAAAAAGCGCGACCCCTCCAAAGTGGCGATTCCGACGGACAAGAGTCCGCTGGTGGCCGGGTTCAGTGTCGAAGCCATCAAGTACATGCTGGGCGGTTCGTTCCGCGCCTCGTTCCGTCCGCTGAATGACGCGATCATTTCCGGCCGTATTCGCGGGGTTTGCGGTATTGTCGGTTGCAATAACCCGAAAACGGAAGCCGACTCCTACATCAATGCACTGAGCAAAGAGCTGATTAAGCGCAATGTTCTGTTGCTTCAGACTGGTTGCGCGGCGCAGGCCTCAGCTAAGACTGGACGCATGACGCCGGAAACAGCGCTGGAAATGGCGGGTGACGGTTTGCGTGAAGTTTGCGAAACCGTCGGTATTCCGCCGATCCTGCACATGGGAAGCTGTGTGGATAATGCGCGCATTCTGGAGGCCGCGACCGAGATTTGTTTAGAAGGCGGATTGGGCGATGATTTGAGCAAGCTACCGGCCGTCGGTGTGGCACCGGAATGGATGAGCGAAAAAGCGATTACGATCGGCTGCTACTTCGTGGCCTCCGGTTGCGACGTGATTCTGGGGCTGCCGTTCCATACGGCTGGTTCGGCCAACGTGAATAAGTTCTTGCAGGAAGAATCCAAAGAACTCTTTGGTGCGGCATTCTATGAAATCTCTGACCCGATGGCGGCGGCGGATAAGGTTTGTGAGCTCATTGAACAGGCCCGCGAAAATCTCGGGATCAACAAAAAAGCTGAACGTAAACTTCTGGATATGAAAGATCGGAGAGCACTCAATGTCTAAATTCATTTGCTGCAGCGCCATTGACGGGGCGATCGAGTGGGTCGCCAAGGCGGAATCCAAACTGGATGAGGCGATCAAGGCTAAAGGAATCAACTTCCCGGTAGCTCTGCCGGATACCGCGTATTACCTGCCGGTGATCTATTCGTTCACTGGGGAAAAAGTGGAAACGCTGGCCGACATGCGCCGGGTGCTCAATCTGGCTAAGAAGTATCTGCCAGCCCGTCCGACCGATAAGGTATGGTTGCCGTATCTCGGCGCTACGCTGGATGCCGGAGCAGCTACGCTGTTTGCCTGCGAAATTATTGAGGCCTGCAAATATATCGTCGGCCCGAATCCGGTAGACGGAATTTATCTGGGTGCAGCCAACGACGTAATCATGCGTGAACGCGGCGTTGAGTTTGTGGACGGCAGTGCGCCCGGTTTTGCGGCGATCACCGGTCTGGCTCCGACCAACGCCATCGCAGTGAAAATCGCCAAAGATCTTCAGCAGAAAAATATCTATGTCTTCATGGGCGGTGGCGTGGGCGGCAAAACCTTTGCCGACCAGCTGGCGGAAGAGGGCGTTCAGCTCGGCTGGGAAACCCGTCTGGTTCCGTTCGGCAAAGATGTCTCATCGCTGATTTATGCGCTCGGTTTTGCCAACCGCGCGGCGCTGGCCTTTGGTGGCGTCAAGCCCGGCGACTTCGCCGCCAATTTGCGTTACAACAAAGACCGCATCTTTGCGTTCGTGCTGGCGTTCGGCGAAGTAACCAGTGACAAATACGCGGCCGCCGCCGGAGCCATTAACTACGGCTTCCCAGTCATTGCCGACACTGATATTCCTGAAATTCTGCCGACCGGTGTCTGCACTTACGAGCACGTGGTTGCCAACGTCAAACCGGACGATATGGTTGAGCGTGCGCTCGAAATTCGCGGCTGCAAAATCAAAATCACCCACGTTCCGGTGCCGGTGGCGTATGGTCCCGCATTCGAAGGTGAACGTATCCGCAAACAGGATGTCCACGCGGAATTCGGCGGCAATCTGACGACAGCGTTTGAATTTGCAACCTCCGTCGAAATGGATCAGATCAATGATGGTGAAATTGAAATAATCGGTCCGGACATCGATATGGTTAAAGAAGGTACGGCGATGCCGCTCGCCATCTGGGTCGAAGTGGCTGGACGCAAAATGCAGTCCGACTTCGAGCCGATTCTTGAACGCCAGATTCATCATCTGGTGAATGGTGCGGAAGGTATCTGGCACATGGGGCAACGCGATATCGTCTGGACCCGCGTTTCCAAAGAGGGTTTCAAAAAGGGACTGCGCCTGAAACATTACGGAGAAATCTTGCACGCCAAACTGCTCTCGGAATATCCGGCGATTGTTGACAAGGTGAAAGTCACGATGGTCACCGATCCCGATGAAGTCGAACGCCGTGTTAAGGTCGCGCGGAAAGTATATGACGAGCGCAATCGCCGTCTCGAGGCGATGACCGACGAATCGGTGGAAACCTTCTACTCCTGTCTGCTCTGCCAGTCCTTTGCGCCGGATCACGTGTGTATCATCACGCCGGAACGCCTTGGTCTTTGCGGTGCCTACAACTGGCTCGACGGCAAGGCGGCGTTCGAAATTGACGAAACCGGTCCGAACCAGCCGGTCAAGAAGGGTGAATGTCTTGATCCGGTGCGTGGGATCTGGGCCGGCATCAACGACTACGTTTATTCGACCAGCCATAAGAATATCGAGTCGTTCTGCGCGTACTCCATCATGGATCGCCCGATGACCAGTTGCGGCTGTTTCGAAGCGATCTGCGCGTATGTTCCTGAACTGAATGGCGTGATGGTTGTTAACCGCGAGTTTCAGGGCGACACGCCGGTCGGTATGACCTTCTCCACGCTGGCCGGTAATGTGGGCGGCGGTCAGCAGACCCCCGGCTTCATGGGGTGCGGCAAGGTCTTTCTGACTTCCCGTAAATTCCTCGGTGCCGAAGGCGGCTTTAAGCGGCT
>JBAWXO010000296.1:0-3094 GCA_037144035.1 Kiritimatiellales bacterium | reverse complement strand
ATCCATCCGCAGAGTGTCGGCCAGCCCGCGCAGCACATTGATAGAACAGGAGACGTCATACTGACCCCAGTCGTGCTGAAGAGCGCGTGTGAAGCGATCGAAATCCGATAGGCCGTCTTCCAGTCCGGCAGGAGGAACTTCAATCATCCACTTCACGGCCAGCGGATCGAATTCCCACTTGTCCGGCAGCAGCTCGCGGCGAATTAGACATTCCTCTTCCAGCGATTCAACAAACTTTCCGCCATCCCACCCTGTTCGCTGCGGGGTTTCAACGGTTACATTGTCCTGAAGGGTTTTCGTTTTACAGGCCAGCACATACCCGTCCGCCACCAGCTCCTGTGAAAGCGCTCCCAAACTTTGTGAATCAACAGCACCGGCGATAATATGCACCATACACTTGCCGCAGGCCCCCTTCCCCCCGCACGGGGCGTCGATAGACACGTCGGCCAGCCGGGCACATTCCAGCAGACTGGAGCCGGCCGCAGCCACGACGCTTTTCCCCGAAGGCTGAAAGGTTACAACCGGCATTTGAGTACCGCCTGACTTATTTTAAATGTTGAGGATAGGTAACTTTTACCCAGCTTTCCATATCACTGGCTTCCTGCGTTCCCACCACGACCTTCCAGCCGGGCATACATTCCTGCAGTTCACCGCTGATCTGCGCCACATAACCCGGAATAACAATTTCCCGAGTGGCGACCCGATTGTCGAGGTCGATAGATTTGCAGAACTTGGCGATAGCCGCGCCGGAGAATTTGCCGGCGGCCCAGGCCGTCAGCACACTCATGCCTTCGCATTCCGGAATCACCAGCCAGGCGTTCAGGCCGCTGTTTTCAATTTCACCCGAGACAATGAAATAAGTCAGCGAAAAGTTTGTTGTGACAAACACCGGCGAATCCTTGGTCGGCTCGCCGATCTCGTAGAGCTTCGGCTCAACCTGGATCGGCTTCTGCGGGTCGGTATAAATATTCTGGCGCAGACTCATCAGCGGAACCAGCTGGGCCGGGTCAAAGGACGGCAATACACACACACCGCCGTATTTTGAAATTTCATTAGCCGCAACAACGCTCTCGTCCAGCCGATCCGATTCCAGCACGATGTGCAGCGTCGGATAGCCCAGCGGCTTATAGCTGTCCTTCAGTGCCGCCCGTCTGGCAATCGAGTTCGTCTGAAAGAGCTCGGAAAGCGAATGCGTCTGATACTGAAGAATCAGGTCGTTGAACCCGCCGGCCTTGATCTTTGCCGTCAGCGCGGTCAAAGCATCAAGATCCGGAGCGGTAACCGCCAACGCATGACCGTTGTCGCTGGCAACCTTGACCAGCACATCCGCCGTTTCGGGTGCGGCGGAAGCCAGAATGCTGCGCGAACCCTTGACCGCCTCGGCGGCAGCTGTCAGTTGCGCAACGTCCGTACTGTTGATCACCAGTGGACGACCGGTTATTTCGTGGGCTTTTTTGCAAAGCGCCGCGAACGTTGCCGTATTTCCGGATTTGCAGGTAATGCAAACGGCATCAACAGACAACAGTTCGCCTACACGGTCCAGCTCGTACGCTTTGATAGCCTGAAGTGTTTTTTCGATATCCGCAACCGCGTCCGTATCGTTGATATGGATCGCCAGAGCCGTCTGATTGACGAAGGTTTTTTCGTGGCGGTAGAGAACGGTTTCATCTCCCAGCGAAAAGGTCTTGCCGGTACCGATCTGAATTTTTTTAACCGGCGGCTCGCTGGCGGCCCCCAGAATCTGTTTCGCGTCATCTGAAGCGTACGGACACTCCAAGAGCTCCGCTTTCTGTGCCGCCAGTTTCATCGCGAACGCAAGACACGTATTCGAGCCGCACTCCTTACAGTTCGTTTTCGGCAGGAGTTTCTGTATTTGTAAGCCTGTCAGTTTTGCCATGATCTGAATCTCCGATCTTTCAATAAGTTAGTTGGCCATCAGTTTTCTGATTGTACGCTTCGCCGCCATGGCCGCTTCCGGATTGTACATGATCATCACATCCGCACCGGCATAAAGCAGATTGATCGCCGTGTTCAACTCCCAGGCCGCAGCCCGCTTCGCAAGGTCGCCCCAAAGAGGAAAGTCCTTTTCAGTTGCCTTGTATTCCTTGATCTTGATGCACTCCTGGCCGGGCGAAACAATCATCGGCGCGCACAGCAGCTTATCGCCGCCAAGTGCCGTCTGACGAATGCGCTCCATCACGGAGTAGGTGTATTCGATTCCGTAGCCAATTGCGCCGGTCATCGGATCCATCACGATCTGCTCTTTCTTCAGATCCATGTTGGTCAGCAGAATATTCAGCTGCTTGCCGATATTCACGTCAATCGGACTCTGGGCAACCAGTGTGTGGCCATAAGCCATCGCCGCGCCGGCAATTGTCCGGTAGTTGTCCTGTTCCACCCAGTTCAACAGCAGATTTTCGCCGGCACACGCCTGTGCCACAGCTTTCAGCACTTCGTTGTTTTTATCGAAGTGACTGTGGCCGGTGATAATCAGCGGAACGCCGACGGCGCTCAGCACCTGTTTGATCAGCTTGACGGAATCTTCAACGCTCCGGTTGCCTTTTTCAGGATGGGTTCCTTCGAGGCGAACGCTGATGACGTCGGCACCGTATTTATCAACCAGCACCTTGGCCATTTCCGCCGGATTATTAAGCAGACTGCCATAAATATTGCGCAGTACTGCCGGATATTTGGCGCTGACCAGATCATAGACTTCCATCGCCACCAGCGGACGGTTCGGCATCGCACCTTCCCAGAAGTGGAACGGCATCGCTGACGCGCCGCCGATCTTATGGGTTACCGTGCGTGTCCCGCCTTCGGCTTTCGTTGCACCCAGTTTAACTTCCCATAGCGGTGTATCGGCCGTCTCTTTCCTGATTTTGAAAGACGTCACTTTGCTCAGACGCTCAGCCGCTGACGGCTTAACTTCAACCGCTTCGGTCGCCGGAGTTTCGACATCTGAAGCCGCCGGAGTTTCACCAAGGAATTTCGAACTCAGCGTACCGATGATGTCTCTGACAATGTCCTGCGTCAAACCGGCCCGCACCTCTGCCAGAATTGATTTCTTGAGCGCTTCAATGGTAGCAGCATCCAG
>JBAWXO010000295.1:0-3108 GCA_037144035.1 Kiritimatiellales bacterium | reverse complement strand
ACTCAACGAACTGGGTTTCACCTGGGACATTATGGGGGAAACCTCGCTAACCGGGGCAGGGGGGAAATGGAAGGTGCCCGCTGGGGAAAATTTATTTAGCGCGGGGCTGCGTACAGCTGCAACCGCCGGAGCCGGAGCCTTCGGGGGAAATTTCGGCGCTGGCTCAATGGTGCTGACCAAAGGCGGCTGGATGCCGCTGAGTTTGGCCATCCCCGCGCTGGAGCAGAATAGTGATTCCGATACGCTTTCCGCGCCCAGTCTGACCACACTCGACGGT
Source organism: Kiritimatiellales bacterium (assembly GCA_037144035.1). Lineage (GTDB taxonomy): Bacteria > Verrucomicrobiota > Kiritimatiellia > Kiritimatiellales > Tichowtungiaceae > Tichowtungia. The sequence continues at coordinate 2,831 of JBAWXO010000295.1, read as the reverse complement.
AAAGCGGCGGAAATCTGGGTCGGCGAAGACCGCGCCGTGCCGAAGGGGTTCGATGTCAAATCCGCTGATATAAACATCCATATCGAACATAAATTTTCCGGAAGTCCCGAGCTGATGGGCGTTAATTTTAAGGTTACGCCGGAGATCAAGAAGGATGGTCTGATTAGTCTCAAATTGAATCCGAAGATCATCGATCTGATCGGCTACGATACCTATAAGGTCAGTCCGATCGCCAGCATGATGATTTGGAATGGCTCGGCTCCCAACACCGTCCGGCCGAATGGAATCTATCCCATCATGAAACAAGATTTGGCGGGCAACGCCACCGCAGTCTGGCGGCAGATGTCGGCTACTCTTTCCGCCGTGTACGGATCTGGTGCAGATCCTAATTCTAACGATACATGGCCTGGGCAAAGTGCTACCATCCTGCCCGCTGACACTCTTACGAATCCCGGCTTCCCAACTGCAGCAGAAGTCAAGTATTTGAAGACCTCGACTGCGTCTGCCGGGTATCACGAAAACTACCGGAAGGAAGATCACGCGACGTATGGTACTCCGCTGGCGGCGATTAACGGACGGTTGCCTTATTTCCGTGTGCGCGAAATCAAAACATCGGTGGATGTGGCCGACGGCAGTACCGTCGGGCTGGGCGGCCTGATCTATGACCGGCTCGAAACCTACAAGGACAAGGTGCCGGTGATGGGCAGCCTTCCGCTGATTGGACGGCTGTTCCGTTCGGAAGGCGAACGCAGTGTTAAGCGCAACCTGATGATTTTTGTGTCGGCTAATCAGATCGCAAACGACGGTCAGCGCAAGTCCGATGTGGCCATCAATAACTGATTCATTTAAGGCAAGGAGAACAACACATGAGAACAGTGATCCAAATTTTAACGGTCTGCGGCCTGACGCTGGGCATGGCGTACGCACAGGAAAAAACGGATAGCGTGCAGTCGGTGATGAAAGAGCTGAGCGCCTATCAAGGGGTGAAGCCGGCGGCGGCTGTAACCGCGCCGGAGCCTGCTGCTGTTAAGCCGGTCGGAAACCTGGTAGCGGCACCTTCTGCTGAGCCTGTAGCCGCCGCAGTCCCTGTGGCTGTGGTTTCCGCACCTGTGGTGGAAAAACCGGCGGAGCCGGTTGATGTGCCGGCGGTTGTTAAGGAAAGCCGCCAGCAGTATGTGGCTGGCGACTACGAGTCGGCCCGCAAAGGGTTCGCGAAAGTTCTGCTGGTTGAACCGGGCAATCCGGTTGCCCGGGCTCATATGGAAAAAATGACGGAACAACGCCAAAGGAATTCTGAGGAATCGGCTATTGAAGCCGTTAATAAATTCTGGAACGGGATGGTTTTTCGCGATTATCCTCTTTCAGCCTCAGTCCTGACGTCCCTGAAGGTTGCGGACGCGCCGAATGCGGTCGATGTCACCGCGTCCTTCCCGGAAGTACCCTTTCCGGATGGCGCATACGCCCGGTGCCGTCCTAAGCTGAACCGTCTTTTCGTGTTAAACGCTCCCGCCAACCTGGAAAAACTGGAAAAGGTTCTGGCAACCTTCGGAGTGGCGGAAGCCGCGGCCTCCGCAGAACAGGTCAAAATCGAGACCCGCTTTGTGGAGTTCAATGAAGGCGCCCTTCAGGAGCTGGGCTTTAAGTGGTCCAATCCAAACGCCGTCGATCTTCCCGGCTCTTGGTCGGCTGCTAAAGATCAGAACCTTTTCTCTGGTGCTCTGCGCACGATGCCGTTTGACCAGACCGGATCTCTGGGCCTTGGCGAAGAAGGTTCAAGAACTGCCATGGGTAGCCGGCTTGACAACGGAACCGCTAACCGGATTGAAGATACGTTCAACAGCAGCGCCGGGGAATTTAATGTGATAGGCGACGTACACGATGACGCTGTTAATCTGCTGATCCGTGCGCTGGATCAAACCTCCGGTGCGGATGTTCTTTCGGCCCCCAGCATTGTCACCCGCAGCGGTGAGCCGGCCACCATCACGGTGGGCGAGCGGCATTTTTATCCGGAGACTTACACGGCGGGCGAGTCGCAGGGAACCGTCCTGCACGTAAAATATGAGGATTTTAAAGAAAAAATCCTGGGCGTTGAAATGACTGTAACACCGACGATCAAGGGCGATGAGATTCAGATGAAGATCAACCCGAAGATCAACGAGCTGCTCGGCTGGCAGAGGTTTGAGCTGGCCACGGCCAATACCTCCTATACCTACTTCCAGTATCGTGTCGGGATGCAGTTCGAACATGAGCCGGTGATTGCGCAACTGCCGCTGTTTAACCGCCGCGAAGTCAAAACCGAAATCTCTGTGGCCAGCGGCGCAACCGTTGCCATGGGCGGACTGATTGGCGAAAAGACGGAAGCCTTCAGCGACCGCGTTCCGGTGCTGGGAAGCATCCCGCTGGTCGGTCGGCTTTTCCGCTCGGAAGGCAGCCGCACAGTCAAACGCAACCTGATGATCTTTGTGACCGCTAGTAAAGTGGCGCCCAATGGACGCATCATTAGCGAACGGTCATTCGAAAAATAAAATTGCCGTTATATGGGGTTAATTTATAGCATTTAACGATTGAAGTACCGTTTTATGTGCAGCCGGAGAACCCACCCTGCCGTTCCGGCACCCCTCCCAAGGAGGGGATTTATTGGCCGTGTCTCTAGTCCCCTCCGCCGGAGGGGATTATCTTTGCGGCTTCGCGTCTTTGCGCGAAACAATTCCACTCAAAGTTTTTTCATATTAGAGCATTTGATGAAAAGGTGTAGCCGATCCCGTCCCCTATGGAGGGACGGTGGCCGCGCCTCTTCTCTTTCCGCCCCCACCGTGGGCGGCTACAGAAAA
>JBAWXO010000294.1:0-3114 GCA_037144035.1 Kiritimatiellales bacterium | reverse complement strand
CTCGAAATCAACGGAATCCCGGTGTCGGTTAAACCGGGCACCCTGCTTATCGACGCGGCCAAACTGGTCGGCGTTAAAATCCCCACGCTCTGCTATCACAGCGATCTGGAACCCTGGGCGGCCTGCGGAATCTGTGTCGTTAAAGCGGAAGGTTCGCCTAAAATGCTGCGCGCCTGCGCTACACCAGCGGGTCACGGCATGAAGGTGATCACCCACGATCCGGAGATCGTCAACGTGCGCCGCACGGTGCTCGAACTGATTCTTTCGACTCACCCGAATGACTGCCTTCAGTGCAGCCGCAGTCGTAACTGCGAACTGCAAACACTGGCTGAGGAGTTCGGCATCCGCGAAGTACCCTACGAAACGCGGTTACGCGATCTGCCGATTGATAATTCGACCACTTCTATTGTGCTTAATCCCGAAAAATGTATCGCCTGCGGACGTTGCGCCAAGGTTTGCCAGAACATGCAGGGTGTCTGGGCGCTTGAGTTTATCGGTCGCGGCGAAAAGACCCGGATTGCTCCGGCGGCGGACGTCACGCTGGACGAAAGCCCCTGTATCAAATGCGGTCAGTGCTCCGCGCACTGTCCGGTTGGTGCCATTTATGAGAAAGACCAGACCCGCGAGGTCTGGAATGCCATCGAGGAGCATAAAAAGCACTGTGTTGTGCAAATTGCTCCGGCCGTGCGTGTTGCGATCGGCGAAGCCTTTGGCTACGAACCCGGCGAAGTGCTCACCGGCCAGCTTTACGCGGCGTTACGCCGTCTCGGTTTTAATGCCGTCTTCGACACCAACTTCACTGCCGACCTCACCATTATGGAAGAAGGCTCTGAGTTTGTGCGGCGCGTGACGGAAGGTGGCGTCCTGCCGCAGATCACCTCCTGTTGTCCGGCATGGACCGACTACATGGAAAAATTCGCACCCGACTTTATTCCGAACTTTTCGTCGGCCAAATCTCCGCAACAAATGCTCGGTGCGATGGCGAAAACCTATTACGCCGAAAAAGCAGGCATCGACCCGAAAAACATGTATGTCGTTTCGGTTATGCCCTGCACGGCCAAAAAATTTGAAGTTTCGCGCTGCGAAACGATGACCTCGTGCGGTTTTCAGGATGTGGACGCCTCTATCACCACCCGCGAGCTGGCGCTCATGATCAAACAGGCCGGCATCGACTTCCGGAACCTGCCGAATGAAGAACCCGACAGCCTGCTTGCCGAATATTCCGGTGCTGGAACTATCTTCGGTGTCACCGGCGGTGTAATGGAAGCTGCCTTGCGCAGTGCTTACTTCCTGATCACCAAGGAAGACCTCAAAGACGTTCACTTCATGGATGTGCGTGGCCTCGAAGGCGTTAAATCCGCTGAGATCGACATCAAAGGCACCAAAGTCCGTGTCGCCGTCGCCCACCAGATGGGTAATGTCGAAGCGGTTCTCAATCAGGTGCGTCAGGCCAGGGAAAAAGGCGAAGAACTGCCCTTCCACTTCATCGAAGTCATGGCCTGCCGCGGCGGCTGTATCGGCGGGGGCGGACAGCCCCCCGGTGCCACCGACGCGATCCGTAAGAAGCGGATTTCCGGGATCTATACAGATGACGAAAAATCGATCCAGCGCTGCTCCCACCACAACCCGATGATCAAAAAAATCTATGAAGATTTCTTGGGTAAACCGTTGGGCCACAAGGCTCACGAACTTTTACACACAGCCTATCAGGAACGAAAAGTGTACAAAAAGTAAAACTTGGTGTACCTTCTTGGGGTTTTCTGCGGCAAGGGGTTTATCCCTGACCCAAGGCAAATGGACAATTTAGGAAAACGGTTTGCGTAGCTGCCAGCCGTCTCCATGCTCCGCCGCAGAAATGCGGCGGAGCACTTTTTTTTGGAGGTATAGTCATGCAAAAGAGACTCGGATTCATCGGAATCATTATTGAAGACCGTGAGGCCAACGCAATGGCGGTCAACGAACTGCTCGGGCATTACGGGGAAATGATCGTCGCCCGCATGGGCGTCCCCTACGAAAAGCGCTCCTGCTCCGCCATCACCCTGATCGTCGATGCCACCACCGACGAACTCGGTGTTCTCACCGGCAAACTCGGCGCTCTATCCGGAGTCTCCGTCAAATCCATGCTGAGCAAAACCAAATGAGAACCCGCATCGAAAAAGATCTCCTCGGTGAAAAGAAACTCCCCGCCGACGCACCGTGGGGTATTCACACAGCTCGTGCCATGGAGAATTTTCCAATCCCTGGAAGTTCTGTGAACCCGCGACTGCTTCGCACCTATGCTCAGGTTAAAAAAGCCTGCGCCCTCGCCAACAAGGAACTCGGATTTCTCTCCAATGCGAAAGCGTCAGCGATTTTGTCAGCGTGTGACGAATTTCTAATTTCCAATTTTCAAATTCCCCTGTCATCTCTCCAGGGCGGCGCCGGAACTTCTACCAACATGATGGTCAACGAAGTGATCGGCAACCTTGCTAAAGCGCATCCGATTGAAGAAGTTAATCTGCATCAGTCCACCAACGACACCTATCCGACCGCGCTGAAGATCGCCGCCATTCAGGGCGTCCGTGAATTGGGCGCGGCCTTTGCTGAACTCCAAGGCGCCTTTCAAAAACAAGAAAAACGCTTTTCAAGCGTTCCAATCCTTGGAAAAACAGAACTCGTTGATGCCGTACCGCTTACGCTTGGTGCTCAGTTCGCTTCTTTCGCCGAAGCCTTTGCCCGCGACCCCTGGCGCACCTTTAAGTGTGAAGAGCGCCTGCGCACCGTCAATCTGGGCGGAACCGCTATCGGCACAGGCCTCACTGCGCCGCGCAGTTATATTTTTCTCGTCGTCGAAAAACTGCGCGAAGCGACCGGTCTCGGTCTGAGCCGTGCTGAAAATATGGTGGAAGCCACCGCCAACGCCGACTGTTTCGTCGAAGTCTCCGGCATTCTGAATGCCGCCGCCGTTAATCTGATCAAAGTCAGCGACGACCTGCGCCGCCTCGCGATGCTCGGCGAAATCAAACTGCCTGCCGTGCAAGCCGGATCGTCCATCATGCCCGGTAAAATTAATCCGGTCATTCTGGAGTCGGTCATGCAGATCGGCATCAAAGTGAAGGCGAACAATAACATCGT
>JBAWXO010000293.1:0-3115 GCA_037144035.1 Kiritimatiellales bacterium | reverse complement strand
GACCGTGGTCTGGAACGGCCCGATGGGCTGTTTCGAAATGGCTCCGTTCGCCAAAGGCACCTTTGCGGTTTGTCAGGCGGTGGCCGATTCCGACAGCGTCAGCATTATCGGCGGCGGCGACAGCGTGAGCGCGGTCAACCTGAGCGGCCTGGCCGACAAGATGACCCATATCAGCACCGGCGGCGGAGCGAGCCTCGAGTTTCTCGAAGGCAAGCAACTTCCCGGCGTCACCGCGCTGACCGACAAGTAACCTTTAAAAACAAACTGGAGAATCTGATGAGAAAGAAAATTATTGCTGGCAACTGGAAAATGAATAAGACGGTTGCCGATGCGTTGACGCTGGTTAAGGGAATTCAGGCTGAGCTGGACGGTTGCAAAGAGGTCGAAGTGGTGGTCTGCCCGCCGTTCACGGCGCTTAAGTCTGTCAGCGATGTGCTGACCGACAGCCAGATCAAGCTGGGCTGCCAGAACATGAGCTCGGAAAACGACGGGGCTTACACCGGCGAAATTTCCCATACCATGCTCAAAGAGCTGTTCGTCAAGTATGTCATTCTCGGCCACAGCGAGCGCCGGCAGTATTATAAAGAAACTGACTTCTGGGTGAACAAGAAGGTCAAAAAGGCTCTTGAAACGAATCTGCGTCCGATCGTCTGCGTTGGCGAGAAGCTCGAAGAGCGCGAAGCCGGTAACACCGAAAAGGTGGTCGAAGCGCAGGTGCGCGGCAGTCTGGCCGACATCACCGCCGAACAGTTTGAAAACGTTGTTGTTGCCTACGAACCTGTTTGGGCGATCGGCACCGGCAAAACCGCGACCAGCGAACAGGCTCAGGAAGTTCATGCCTTTATCCGTGGCATCATCCGCGACATGGTCGGCGAAAAAGCGGCCAAAGGCCTGCGTATCCAGTACGGTGGAAGCATGAAAGCCTCCAACGCCAAGGAACTTCTATCCCAGCCTGACATCGACGGCGGACTGATCGGTGGCGCGGCGCTTGAAGCCCGTTCCTTCATCGATATCGTCAAGGCGGGGCTGTAAGAGAGGCGTTAGATCCTAGACTTTAGGCTTTAGACCGGTGAATTTGTTTGGCAACCGGCAGGCCTAAAGCCTAATGTTTCGTTCCTAAATTCCCGGAGGTTAGAAAATGGCCATTATTCGTACACTGCTTATCATTCTCGAAGCTGCATGCAGCCTTGCGCTGATCGGTTTAATCCTGCTGCAAAAATCCAAAGACGGCGGCCTTGGCCTTGCCTTTGGTGCGGGCAGCAACGATTCGCTGTTCGGCGCACGCGCCGGCAACGTGCTCACCAGAGCCACGGTCGGCATCGGCATCGTTTTTCTTGTGAACACGCTGATTCTCGGCATGCTTTTCGCCGGCAGTGCCAGCACATCGCTGGTTGATAAGGAGCTCAGCGCACAACCGATCCCAATGCAGCAGTCCTCCCTGCCGCAGCAGGCCGCTCCGGCGGCGGCGGAAATCCCCGTTGTTCCTGCGAAGTAACGGAGAGGTATCCATGGAACGGCGGATCAGCGGCAGGACATGTTTCCTCCACGGTTCTGCCGTTTTGCTTTTCCTGATCCTGACCGCCTGCGGACAGAGCGAACTCGACACGCAGCGTTTTAAAGACGAACAGGTTCTCTACGGGCAGACCTCCCGTTTCAAAGGATTCGATCCGGTCAAGGTCTCGGATGTCGCCTCCTCTGCAATGATTTGCCGGGTGTATGAGGGACTTCTTGAATACGCCTATCTGGACCGTCCGTATCGCGTTCAGCCGATGCTCGCCGAAACCATGCCGCAAGTTTCCGAAGACGGGCTTACCTACACGTTCCGCATCCGTAAAGACATCTTCTTTCAGGACGATCCCTGTTTCCCGGGCGGCAAAGGCCGCGAGCTGACGGCGGAAGATTTTGTTTACTCCATTAAACGCATCGCCGATCTCAAGAACGCATCCTCGGGTTACTGGGTATTCAATGGCCGCGTCGCCGGACTTGATGAATTCCGCGCCGCTTCGGCGGGAAAGACTCCGACCGACTATGACACTCCGATTGAAGGCGTGCGTGCGCTGGATCGCTACACGCTGCAGATCCGGCTCAAGGAATCCTATCCGCAGCTTCTCTGGGTGCTTGCCATGCACTACACCTTTGCTGTGCCGCGCGAAGCCGTCGAATTTTACGGCGACGGCTTTGTCAATCATCCGGTCGGCACCGGTCCGTATATTCTCGAAACATGGAACAACAACTACCGCATCGAATTTGTCCGCAACCCGAAGTGGGCCGAAACCGGTCGCGTTGAACTCTATCCATCCACTGGAACCGCGGAAGCCCGCGCTGCCGGACTGCTTGATGATGCGGGCAAACAAATCCCCTTCATTGATCGCATCGTGCAGTATGTTGTGGATGACGTCGCAACAACGTGGATGATGTTTCTGTCGGGGCAGTTCAGTTACAGCACCATCTCGCGGGACAACTGGGCCGCGGTCATCACGCCTGGCCGGGAGCTTGTTTCCGAGATGAAAGAGCAGGGCGTTGAACTGCTTTCCAGCCCGACACTCTATCTCTCTTACATCGGCTTCAATCTGGACGACCCTGTCGTCGGGAAAAACAAAAAACTGCGGCAGGCCTTGAGTTGCGCATTTGATCCCGAACTGCTGGTGCAATACTACAACGGGCGTGTCACTCCGGTGTACGGCCCGCTGCCGGATCCGCTCGCCGGCTTCAAGCCCCGCCCGACCGCCTATTCGTTTAATCTGGAGAAAGCCAAACAGCTTCTGGCTGAGGCGGGTTATCCGGACGGTATTGATCCTGCAACTGGACGCCGTCTTGAGCTGACCCTCGAGCTTGGCGATGCGGCACCCGACACTCGGCAATCTGTGGAGCTGATGGTCGGCATGGTCGACAAAATCGGTATTGTACTGAAAGCCAGCTACAATAACTGGCCTGCTTTTCTCGATAAACTGGATCGTCGCCAGGCTCAGATATACAAGCTTGGCTGGGTTGCCGACTATCCGGACTCCGAAAACTTTCTGCAGCTTTTCTACGGCCCCAACGCTTCGCCCGGCCCGAACCACGCCAACTATGCCAATCCGCAACTCGATAAGCTCTATGAGCAGTTGCGCACGAT
>JBAWXO010000292.1:0-3141 GCA_037144035.1 Kiritimatiellales bacterium | reverse complement strand
GAACCAGCCCGCGAGGAATCGAACCGGGATCGAGTACTTTGCCGATCGGCACAAACCCCTCGTCGGGCCAGCGGGCCAGTTGCTGTGCGTTGCCGTTGATGAAAAATTCGAGCCCGGGGCTCACATAGGGCCGTCGGAACCCGCGGGCACTCCTAGTCCCGTAGTTGGTGATTCCCTGCGCCTTCAGATCAATTTGCCGAAGATGCGGCCGAGCGTCCTGCTCCACTATTCGGTCGAGAATTTTCTGGTCCGTCACCGGCTTAACCGCCGCCGGATCGATATCCAATCCGCCGCGCAGACGCACTTTCTCGCCCGGCCAGGCACGATAGACCACCGGCGCGCCTTTCCTTCCGCTATCGTGAACCGTGAATTCAAGCGATTTACTGAAGTAGTAGTCCCCGCCGCGAATCCAAACGGTTACACCCCCGTCCGGACGGCCCGCGTTTTTCTTGTATTCACGCGCTGCCTGTTTCGCTCGCTCCAGCGTGGCATACGGATTCTCCTTCGTCCCGCAGCTCGAATCGTTCCCGGAAGGTGCCACATAGAAATCCTGCGCCCATGCGCATCCGCTCATCATTCCGGCTAAAATAATTAATCCAGTCGTCATCCTCATACGTTTCTTTTCCTAGTTGTTACATTCCGGCGGCACATAGGCCTCATCACCGCCGAGACGTTTCCAATGACGGAAGAGGGCAATCCCCATTATAACTCCCAAAACGGACATCGTCCCCGCCCAGAGGAAGATGCAGCGGTAATCCTTGACCGTGTTGATGATCCAGCCGACGAGAGCGGCGAACCCCATGATGCCCCCCTGAAAGACGATCTGGTTGGCGCTGAAAAACTGTCCGTAGCGGGCGGCCGGAAGCAGACGGGTCAGCATAGCCAGATAAGCGGCCAGGAACATTCCGCAAGAGACTGTATTGAGCGTCCAGAGGATCAAAAAGCTCGTCGCGCTATTCACCAGAAAGAACGAGGCAAAGTAGGTGGTGGCGGTCATGACTCCACCGGCAATCAGCACACGCAACGGATGGAACCGGTCGGTGAGCCATCCGGCCAAGAGGAAAACCGGGGCCTGGCAAAGGACCGTCCACCCTTTAATTTTTCCGAACTCATCGAGGCTGAGTCCAAGAGATGCGGCGTAACCGGGCTGTTTCGATTCGGTTGCGAAAAAGATGATGAACGTCATGAATGGAGCCCATGCGCCCCAGAAAAAGAACCCTTGTGCATAGACCTTGAGGTAAAACGGGTGCCCGAATGCACCTTTCAGGTAGGTGATATAGGCAGCCCGCAGTCCGCCCTTCTTTTCCTCCGGAGGGGGATAGTCGCCCTCCTTGACCTTCCAGACAAGCAGGAAGAATGCGACCGCGTAAATAATGGCGGTGGAGATGTAAACTAGGGCGGTATGCGCTTCGGTCTGGCCGAACACGTAGCGGTTAAAAACGAAGGAAGCCAGAGCCCCTATGGTTCGGTAGAGCCCGACAAACCGCCCCAGCACCTCAGTGGGAATCACATCCTTGAAAAGATACTGGTAGGCGGAAAGAATGTAGATGTTTCCGGTGCTGAAGAGGATGGAAAACAGGCCAATCAGAATGACCGTAAGGTTGTCTGCGGCGGCCGATCCGCCTGCAGGGACAAAGATGTTCGCGAGCCAGTGGGCGATTGGCTTACCCGTTCCAAGAAGGACAAGCGCGATGACGACGATCGGCGTGAACCAGAGGAGAAACGGACGGCGGCGGCCGAGGGGCCCGCGGTGCCGGTCGCTCTGCATCGCCATGATCGGGTTGAACACCAACGTGAGCAATGCCGGGATACTCAAGGTCACCAGTCCGACCACCAGATCCCCCGCGCCAGCCCACCTCAACTGCAGGGGCACCACCGTGGGGAAAACTCCCTCCATCATCGTGAGACAGAAATCCCCAAGCAGCATCCAGAAGAGCACTTCGAACAGCGCCGCCTTCGTGTAGGCGAGCGTACCGACTTTATAGCTTTTTCCGCTACCGGCGCCGGTTTCCTGAGGATCTGTTTTTTTTATGCCATCGTCCATTTTTACACTTTCTTTCCGGTCATACGATTACGGCGCCTTCACATACACATTGTCCAAGAAGACGCCTCCGGTTGAATTCCGGATACGAATTGCATTGAACGCATTGGTGGTGTTGAAGGTGGTGTACCCGCTGAGATTCACATCTGTGACTCCAGTCGCAATGGACCATCCACGCGTCATATTGTAGGCCGTAATGGTCGCATTGGTGAACTTGGAGCCGACCGCACCGGTCAGTTGCAGCGAAAAATGAATCCAGTCGCCTTTCGCCCACTGCCCGCTGGCGGGCGTCGCGTTGTAATAGGTGGAGCCCGCCAGATTGTTCCCAGTGATAAAGTCAGTCCCAGCCTCACCTGCTACACGGATATTCACCCATCCGTTTGTCAGGCCGAAACTTGGACTGGGGACACTCTCCACTCCTGTTGAGTTGATTATAGCCAGACGCATTTTCGTGCTTACTAGCGTCGTGTTTGTTGTATTGTAATCAAACCCGTACTCGATGCCGGTCTCACCGCCTTCCAGCCCGAAGGTAAGATTGGTTCCGGTCAAAGTTTTATCGGTACTGTTAGTGGTTAGAAGCGCCCGCCCGGCGGTATAAAATCCGCTCGTTGTCGTCGCAACCACCGCCGCTCCGGCATTCGCAGCCCAGTTTTGCTGAGCCGTAAGCGTTCCTGGAATAAAGGTGTCAAATGTCTCCACGAGACCCGCTGCGAAAAACAGCATTTTCCCGCTGTTCAGCCGGCGAGCCTTGATTTCATCCGGATTATAAATAGCAGACGGGTCATACGATGGAATGCTTTGGAAATGGGTCCGAACGGCTGTGCGGTACCCGTTCTTATCCGGCACGGTCTGCCGGAATTCATCTGTAACCAGTCCGGCAGCTGCAGTGCTAAAATCCGGCATTCCGGCAACCGATGCAGAAAAATTTAAACTTCCGGCATTCTTGAACTGCGTCAACTCCACTGCATGGACGCCCTGAACATCCAGCCAGTTGGTCGTTGCGTCGTTGTACAGATCCGTGGCCACGCTATTCGTGCCATGCCGAAAAACAATATTCTGAACGTTACCGCCGAAATAATTGTCGCGCAGCACATTCTCCA
>JBAWXO010000291.1:0-3142 GCA_037144035.1 Kiritimatiellales bacterium | reverse complement strand
GCCGGACCACAAACTCCATCGCACGGACATTCGTCGCCACCACCGCAACCGCAACGAAAACAATCAGGGCGGACAACAGCAGACCGATAGCGATGTTCCGCAGGGTTTTCATATCTAGACGGAGAGATTACGGGACGGGCGGGCGGACATCCAGGCTTTCATTTCGGTGTCGAGGGTTTTGCACTTTGCTTTGTCGTCGCGCAGTTTGGCGAAGGTGCTGTAGAGGCTAAGGAACGCCTGCCGGAAGGTGTCGATCATTTCCATCCGTTCCTGAAAACGGCCTTCGGCGTCGACGGCTTCGGTCGGCGGAAGTTTGATACTGCGGAAGGCGAATGAGTCGGCATCGAGCGTAACAGTCCAGCACTCTTCGCCGCGCGCCAGCGTGAGTTTGGCGCGGCGCAGTTTTTTGCCGCTAAGCAGCGCGGCGCGTGTTTCAGCGCTGAGCATCGGTTCGCCTTTGCGGATGGCAGTTTCGCCCTGCTCTTCCTGGTCGAACAGCAACGGTCCTTCGACGAGGACGGCAAAGGTTCCGCCTTCGGGCAGTTCCACTTCGCCGCCTTTGGCCTCGGACATAAACCAAAGCCACATCAGAAATTCGCGACCGGGAGCGCAGTCGGCCCACTGTTCAGCGGCGAAACTCCAGGGCGACCACTGGTCGGCGCGGCAGCGCGCTTCGCTCCACGCGGCGGAGACCGGCTCGACCGGAATCAGTTTGACACCGGTGGTTTTGCCGAAATTGATCAGGAAAGCGTCGAGTTGTGTTTCGGAAAGCGCAGAGGCGTAGAGAATTTTTTCTTTCGGGTCATAGCAGAAGTCAATGCCTTTGAGTTGCGGCGGCATGGTTGGCAGCAGCCGTTCGGTTACCTGCTTTTTAATTTCACTACGGGTCGCGCGGTTGACATAGTCGCGGTGCTCGGCTTGCATACGGGCCAGTTCCTCCATGCGGCACTCGGCGCGCAGGAGCGAAGCGGGAATTTTCCGTTGGGCCTGCGTTAGCGTCAGACGCAGGAAGCCGGACGGCCATGCCGAGCCTTCGTTGATGTCGCGGTCGAGCAGATGTCGCGAGCCGACCCAGCCGTGGATTTCCTCGTCGAGCAGGTAATCCACCGAGCCAAGCACGTCGGCGGCAAACTTCTCATGGATATCCGCCGGCAACTTGCCCGGCACATAAAACATTCGGAAACTGATGGAACCGCTTTCAAAAGACATGAAGAAACCCCGATTTATGATTGTTAAAAATGAGCACATATCTTTCCGGTTCCGCGCCCTGACCGCCAGCCTTTTTGGAAAACAACTTTGTTTCCTTAAGCCGCTTCTGTTAAAAACTGCCAACGGAGAAACACTATGAGCATAAAAGTTGTTATTCAGGGCGCGGCGGGCCGCATGGGCAAAACGCTGATCCGCTGCATTCAGGAGCAAAAAGTCGCCGGACTCCAACTGGCTGGGGCGATTGACCTCTGGGACATTCCGGATATTGGAAAAGACGCTGGACTGGCCGCAGGTACCAGAGAAGCGGGAGTAAAACTCACCACCGATCTTGCCGTCGTTGCTCCGGGCGCGGACGTCATTATTGATTTCACCTCGCACTTCGGAACCTCGGGCAATGCTGAACGTATTTCCGGATGGAAAACCGCGTGGGTGATCGGCACAACCGGCCTCGGCGATGCCGAGCTTGCGGAAGTGCATAAGGCCGCGAAAAAAGTTCCGGTGGTCATGGCGAGCAATATGAGCCTCGGCGTCAATCTGCTCTGCAATCTCGTCAAAGAAGCGGCAAAGGCGCTGCACGCCAGAGGCTATGACATTGAAATCATCGAGCGGCATCACAACCAGAAGAAGGATGCTCCGAGCGGTACGGCGCTGATGCTCGGTAAAGCCGCCGCCGACGGAGCAGGGATGGATTTGAAAAAGTCGCAAGTCGACGGACGCACCGGCCTGCCCGGCGCGCGGACGAAAGACGAAATAGGATTTCACGCGGTGCGCGGCGGCGATATTGTCGGCGACCACACCGTGCTGATGGCCGGAACCGGCGAGATGATCGAACTTTCGCACCGTGCGACCAGCCGCGAGACTTTCGCCATGGGCGCGCTTAATGCCGCCGCGTGGGTGATGCAGCAAAAGCCCGGTCTTTACAGCATGCAGGATGTGCTGGGTTTGAAATAACCACACGCTCCCCTAGCGGGGAAGCGCGTCCTACAACTCAAACCGTACAACTTGCAGGACAAGCTTCTCCGGTATTCCGGAGAGCTTGTGTCAGTACGGAATTGGAACGATCTGCCCTGAACACGGTCACTGATCCGCACTTTTGACCAGGCCGGCGCGCACGGGATTCTGACAAACGTATTCCCACTTCTCTGAATAGCCCGCCGCACTTCTTACCATGTGGTCAAAGAATCCGGGCTGCCAGTGCGGCGGTGAGCTTCCGTTTTTTTTAAGAGCAACCGACAGTGTCTTTTTCAAAAACCCGACCGTGGCACCCAGCTTGTATTGCGGGGCCAGACGAACGAAAAAGTGAATATGCTCCGGAATAATCACATACTGTCCAATTGCGATTCCGCAGATGGAACGTTCCCCCGCCAAACGCAATGAACTGTTTATGTACAGCATCATTGGACAGCACAGGTTTCGATCAAAGGTTCCGATTGTGATGAAGAAAAGCGGTGAGCCGTACTTCTGAAACGGCGTCAGTCTTGGTGGGCGTTTGGAAATCCGATCCATACGAAAAACTAACACACGCTCGCGTCCGACAATTCAAAACGTTGCTCGTCCTACAATTCCAATTTATTCTTTTTCCTCAAGCTCCTCGTCGACCGCCATGCGGTAAATCGCTGAAAGCTCATCCGCCTTACGCACACAGACGTGAAGGTCGCGTAGCAGGCCGTTCTGGAGCCCGTAAACCCAGCCGTGCACTGCCAGTTCCTGGCCGCGTTTCCATGCCTCTTGAACGATCGTGGTATGACAAACATTGGAAACCTGTTCAATGACGTTGAGCTCACAGAGCTTGTTGGTGCGACGTTTCGGGTCGGTAACACGGTTTAACGTGACTTCATACTTCTGGTAGATGTCGCGGATGTGCCGGAGCCAGTTGTCCACCAGCCCGTGCGGCCGATCCTCCATGGCCGCCGCGACGCCGCCGCAGCCGTAG
>JBAWXO010000290.1:0-3142 GCA_037144035.1 Kiritimatiellales bacterium | reverse complement strand
GCCCGTTTATCTCAAACCGTCCGTACCACCAGTTTGACCGCAATGTTCCGTCTTTCTTCCGTGTAATTTCCAGTCCCATTTTCTGCCTCCGTTTTTTGATTCAACATGCAACGCCCACATACAAAGAGGGCGAATCAAACGGCCAAACTCGAAGTTTCCCCCGAAGTCTGGCGGCAGAGGGACAAAGAAAAAGGGGCTCGCTGTTAGCAAACCCCTATAAACATTGACTAAAAGATGGAGCGGGTGAAGGGAATCGAACCCTCACAGCCAGCTTGGAAGGCTGGAGCTCTACCATTGAGCTACACCCGCGCGAGAAGGACGAGAAGTTACTCAACCGCCACAGAGAATCAAGTCTCTTATACGCCAATGGCCGATAAAATCGTCGCGGGTCGGCTGTTTCCCGAGGTTTGGAAAATTAAAAGAGGCCGAGTTGTTCAGGGCGGGCTTCGTACTGCGGGAATTTCAGGGGCGGCTGTTTGGCAAGTTCGAGCAGCGCGTGAACGCTGGCGGGCTGGCCGGCTTTTTCGAGCGCTTCGACGATGCGGGCGAAGAGGAGTCCGCAGTAAACGCTGTCCTCTTCGGCGCGATGGAATGTTCCGTTCGGAAATCCAAAGTGGCGGACAAGCGTGCCGAGCTTGTAGTTGAACATGCCGGGGAAAATAATTCTGGAAAGCGCGCAGGAGTCGAGTACGACGCCTTTCGGGGCGCGGGCGCGGTGTTTTTCAACGGCGGCGAGCAGAAATTTAAAATCGAACGGCGCGTTATGGGCGACGAGCGGCAGATCGCCGCAAAAGTCAGCGAGTTCTGAAAGAACCGTTTCGATGCCGGGCGATCCGGCCACCATGTCGTCGGTGATGCCGTTGACGGCAGAGGCTTCCGGCGGGATCGGGCGTCTGGGGTTGATGAGGGTACAAAAAGCCCCAACTGTTTTATTGCCGTGAAAACGCACGGCACCAATTTCGACAACAGCGTCGTTTTTCGGCTGGATCCCAGTGGTTTCTAAATCGAAAGCTATGAAGTCCATGCGGTCTCTTATACTGCATACGGAGGTCCCTCTCAAGGCTTGGCACGGGTTTATTGCGCGCGTATGCTGAGATCACAAAAGGAGGAGGCGTTATGAGAACAGCGGGGATAATCGGAGCGGCAGTTCTGGCGACGGCTTTTTTATGCGGATGCGGCCAGAAGGCGGTCGCGGCGGATCAGCCGACCGTATGGAAAACAGATTATGATGCCGCGCTGAAACAGGCGGAGGCGGAGAATAAGTATGTGCTGGTGGATTTCAGCGGATCGGACTGGTGCGGCTGGTGTATCAAGTTGGAAAAAGAGGTTTTTTCTCAGAGTGAATTCGTGGACTACGCCAAAGACAATCTGATTTGCGTGCTACTGGATTTTCCTCGCAGGAAAGAACTGCCGAAAGCGCAAAAAGACGCCAATCAGGCCCTGCTGGACCGATACCAAGTTCAAGGATTCCCCACTGTACTGATTTTAAATCCGCAAGCCCGCGTGATCAAACGCACTGGCTATCAGCCGGACGGCCCGGTTAAATATGTCGAGTTCATCAAAGGCGTGATTGCCGCCAATCCGGCGAAGTAGGAAGGGGGCGTTATAAAATTCAAAGGTCTGTTCATGGTGTTAGTTGGCGGAATATTTTTTTCGCAAGCTCACGCTGTTCGCCCTCCCGCTATCGGTATTCCCGTGCCGGAGTTGGCCGTGTTCGACACCGTAATGCAGGACTTGATGGAGGCAAACAATATCACGGGAGGGGAGCTTGCGGTGATGCGCAATGGAACTGTGGTATTTCAGCGTTCCTATGGCTGGCAGGACGAAGCGTTGACCCATCCGCTTGCCCCGGACGCGCTCATGCGCATTGCAAGTTGCACTAAGCCGTTCACAGCAGCAGCCGTTCGGAAGCTTATTTCACAGGGGCAGCTTTCCTTAACTAATCACATTTTTAGCCTTGGCGTTGCTGGTGCAGGGATATTGCCCTATGAGCCCTTCGGCACGCCAGATTCGCGTTTACGTGATATCACAGTTAAACATTGCCTCCAGCATACTGGGGGTTGGGATGACGCAATTACAGAGGAACTTGTTTTTAAAGAGGCACGTATTGCCGCTGAAATGGGTGTCACATCGCCTCCTGGACGAACCAATGTTGTGCGCTGGATCATGGGTCAGCCTTTGCAATTTGATCCTGGTACTGCTACCAACTACTCGAATACCGGCTATCTTCTTCTCGGGTTGGTCATCGAACAGGTTTCAGGCAAGGACTACCTAACATTCCTCCGAGAGAACGTCACCCGACCGATCGGTATTCCTGATTCGGAATTGGAGCTTGCGCGCACGTTCGCTGAGGACGGTAACCCGAGAGAGCCCTATTATAATGACCCAGAGCTAGGCACGAACTTGTTCTACCCGACTTTCAGTAATGACCAGCTCGTCGAGAAGCCTTACGGGACCTTTGACATGGAGGCCCGCGACAGCAATGGCCGCATCATTACCACATCACGAGCCCTCCTGACATATCTCCAGAATTTTATCGTATACGGCCCAAATATCGGGCTTTCGTGGGCACAAGGCGCGAACTGGGCTCACAGCGGGTCTCTGCCTGGTAGCGAATCTATTGCTTACCAGCGCAAGGATGGCATTAACATTGCCGTCATCTTTAACAAACGAAACACTACGGCATCTTATGCCGTCACCGTTAAAGATACGCTCAAAACGATCATTGACGCGGGCCAAATTTCATCTTGGCCGACAAATGATCCCTACGCAATGCCGCCACAACAACCCTTGCTCAATGCGGAGGCGCCGGTGCTCACGGTACGCCTCGCCACGGAAACTGGCCGGTTCTATCAAGCGAGCTACTCGACAAATCTTCAACAATGGACAGACTGGGGAACACCGTTCGTCGGGGATAGTTTGGAGAAAGTATTGAATATCGGAGGTGAGCACCCTCGGGGTTTTTTACGGGTGAATGTCAAATAAGGCGGAACGGGTATGATAAATTCGTATCCTTGTTTGGGAAAAATCCACCCCGATGCCGGAAAAGGGGGCCGCCGATGAATTTTAGAATTTGGTGCTGCCCTTTGATACCAAAAACGCATGATATTCGGTAAATAGTATTGATTTCAAACCGGGTCGT
>JBAWXO010000289.1:0-3169 GCA_037144035.1 Kiritimatiellales bacterium | reverse complement strand
CATCAAACGTCTTCGCATTTAAAGCTGGATTCGCTGTACGCATCATAAAAGAAACCTCCTGTTAAAATTTTTCAGAACGTACCAGTTCGACCAGAAAAATGCAAAACTGTTCACTCGCGCACGTCCCGTATGCTAAAGTCTCCCTGATGGATTTGGATCTAACCAGACTGCGCGAAGCGCTGAAGAACGGAACCTGCCGTCTGCCTGCCCTGCCGCCGTCCGCGCAGGCGTTTCTTGGATGCGAATTGCTTGACGAAAAACACGCCGCGCAACTCTGGGTCGCCGATCATTTACAAACTCTGGAAAAACTAGCCGACAGCTTCCGGACGCTCTGCCCTCAAGCCACGCTACTGACACTCCCACCGTTCGACAGCAAAGACATGGGGGCGCAAAGCGAGCGGTGGAAAACCCTTTCATTCCTCTCAGGCAGGAACGGCTCTCCGAGCCGTCCGTCTATATTCATTGTCATCACAACTTTCCAAACATTGGGAGAAAAGCTTCCAAGGATTGGAAACGCTCTGGTTTTAAAACGCAGAAAAAATATCAGTCCCGATGAACTTTTCAAAACTCTGGAAAAACAAGGCTACACACTCGATGTTGAAATCTACGAAAAAGGCTTCGCCGCACGGCGGGGTGGCATCATTGATGTCTGGCCGCCAACCGCTCTCCTGCCCGTGCGCATTGAGTTTTCCGGCGATGAAATCGAAAGCCTGCGCACCTTTGATCCCGACACTCAATGCTCCGTCGAAAAAATTGATCAGGTCGAAATCTTTCCGCTTAATGCGAAAGGTGACACCCATCTCGCCGAACTGCTACCGGGAAATACCATTTGCATTTTCAGTAATGTGGAAGCGGCATCCTGTCACTGGCCCGCGCGGCTGGAAGCCACGCCCACCTTGAACATCGGATGTATCACCAGCGATGTACTTGATATTGATCTCGGATTTTACGAAACCAATCTGAAGCCGGTCGGCGGGCTGCACCGTCCCGAAGCGGCCGAACAACAACGAAAACTGTTTTTCCAGACCTTGGAAAAAATGGTTTCCAATGGCTGGAAAATCGACATCTATATGGAAACGTCGGGAGCGGCAGAACGCTTGCGTGAAGCGTATTTGGGTAGGGACAGCTCGCCGAGCTGTCCGCGGCGCTCTCGGCGAGATCGCCCTACCATTGAACTGCATGTTGGACTCCTGCATGGAAGCTTCCACTCTAAGCAACAGAAGCACATCGTCATTACCGAGGCGGATATTTATGGCTATCAGCCGAAGACCACGCATGTCCGACGCGGCGAAAGAGCCGCCAAGTCCGCTGGTGTCCGCGTTGCGGAATGGACGGATATTCAGCCCGGCGAACTGGTTGTACATGTTGACCACGGCATTGGAAAATATATGGGGCTGATGGAAATGGAGATGGCGGGCCGCCGCCAGGAAATGCTTCTGATCGAATATGCCGAAGACGCGCGGATTTATCTGCCGACCGGTCAGGCACACCTGCTAACGCGCTACGTCGGCATGGGAAATTCCGCACCCGCTCTGCATCATTTAAAAGGCCGGCGCTGGCAGAACGAGCGTGCGGCGGCGCTGACAGCGATTGAAGATCTTGCCGCAGCCCTGCTTGAAACGCAGGCGACGCGCGCACTGAAAAAAGGGCTTCCCTGCGGAGCGGACACGCACTGGCAGAGTGAGTTTGAAAATTCGTTTCCGTACATGGAAACGCCCGACCAGCTCACAGCGATCAAAGCCGTTAAAGCCGATCTTGAATCGCCGCAACCGATGGACCGGCTGATCTGCGGTGATGCCGGTTACGGCAAAACCGAAGTCGCCATGCGCGCCGCCTTCAAGATGGTGATGGAGGGCCGGCAAGTCGCTCTGCTTGTTCCGACCACGATTCTGGCGCAACAGCATTTCGACACCTTCACCGAGCGCATGGCGGCCTTTCCGGTGCGCGTTGAAATGCTCAGCCGCTTCCGCACACGTCAGGAGCAGAACGAAACGATTCGGCGACTACGTGAAGGCGAAACACAAATCGTGATTGGCACACACCGGTTGGTTTCCAGCGATGTACAATTCAAGGATCTCGGCCTGGTGATCATTGACGAGGAACAGCGCTTCGGTGTGCGCGCCAAGGAACATTTGAAGCAACTCCGCAAACAGGTCGATGTGATGACGCTGAGCGCCACGCCGATTCCGCGCACGCTCTATATGAGCCTGACCGGCGCACGCGACATGAGCACCATCCAGACGCCGCCGCAGGAGCGCCAGCCGGTCGAAACCATCGTGCTGGAATACCACGACGACATTGTGCGCGAAGCCATCCGCCACGAACTGGCTCGCGAGGGACAGGTTTTCTACCTGCACAACCGCGTGCAGACCATCGGCAAAGTCGAAGCGAAAGTAAAAGGGTTGGTGCCGGAAGCGCGCGTCGAGTATGCGCATGGACAGATGAGCGAGCGGGAACTTTCCGAAGTGATGCATCGCTTTGTACGCGGACTGTTCGATGTGCTGATCTGCACCACGATTGTCGAAAGCGGCGTTGATATTCCGCGCGTCAACACCATCCTCATTGACCGTGCCGACCGTTTCGGGCTGGCCGACCTCTATCAATTGCGCGGACGCGTCGGACGTGCTCGGCACAAAGCGTACGCCTTTCTGCTGTTGCCTCCTGGTGGCTCGCTCTCCGACGACTCGCGTAAGCGAATCGAAGCGCTGAAACGTTACACCGGCCACGGCACCGGCTTCCGCATCGCCATGCGCGACCTGGAAATCCGCGGCGCGGGCAACCTGCTCGGTGCGCAGCAGAGCGGACACATCGCCGCCATCGGCTTTGACCTCTACTGTCAGCTGCTCAAACGCAGTGTCGCCAAACTGCAAGGCAAGAAAGTTCCGCCGATCATAGATGCATCGGTCGATCTCGATTTTCTCGACCGTTCACCGGCGGGCGGCTTAACCGAAAACGCGGCGTTTATTCCGTACAACTACGTGGACGATGAAAATCTGCGCGTGAAACTCTACGGACGGATTGCATCGCTGGCGACGGAAGGCGAAGTGCGTGAATTGAAAAAAGAATTCGCCGACCGTTTCGGCAAACTGCCGACCGCTGTGAAAAATCTTTTTGAAATCGCGCGCATCCGTATCGCCGCCGCACAAAACGGTGTGCAGTCGGTTCGTGT
>JBAWXO010000288.1:0-3175 GCA_037144035.1 Kiritimatiellales bacterium | reverse complement strand
CGTTCGATGGCCGTGCAGACAAGATCCCGGGCTTCCGCCCGGGCCTGTTCATGGACGGTTTTCTGCTGCTGCCGAATTAGTCCACTGATTTCGACTTCCAGTTCCTTTTCCGTCTGATTCATAATCAGCTTGCGGGCGTCTTCTTTAGAAAGGCTTCCCACTTCCTGAATGCGGCGGGTCGCTTCCTCGACGCGGTTTTTAAGTTCCAGTTGCTTTGTCTTGAGATCTTCGTTCTGCTGCTCCGCTTTCTCCAGTTTTTCAGTCAGCGCCCTATCTTTGGTTTCCAGCAGTTCAAGTTTACGGGAAATATCTTTTTCGCGGGCAATCACGCGGTCTTCCAGCGCTATGATGCTTTGGCGCTTGGCCTCCTGTTCCTTTTCGGAGTGTTCTCTCACCTTGAGCACCTCTTCGCGGGCGCTCACATTCCCTTCATGGACGATCGCTTCCGCCCGCTTACGGGCTTCATCCATAATCACGGAGGCGCGCTGGCTGGCCGCCATCGCATTGGCACGGCTCAGATAGGCGTTGAAGAAGAAGCCGAGAATGACGAATCCGATATTGATGACGACGGGATTTATGCCGTTCCAGAATACTTCGAAGCTGTCCATGGGGTTGCCTTTGTTTCAGAGTTTTGTTTTTGTTCGTTCAGAATAGCTCCGACAGTCGGACTTGTCTAACTGTTCAGTTCAGTTTTGAGAATTTGTGTTTCGGTCGCCACCCAATCCATCCGGATGTCATGTGCTTGTGCCGGAACGGCTTCCAAGCATTGGAACCCGAAACAGATACCGACGCGTACCGTGCGGTACTGCGGTAGCAGGCGGTCATAAAACCCGCCGCCGCGCCCGATCCTGTGTCCTGCGCGGTCAAACGCCACACCCGGGACAATAATCAGATCGAGTACGTTTTCCGCCGCGAACACCGGAACCGTCGGCTCCGGAATACCGAAGCGTCCCTTTTTGAGTTCCGTCGTCAGCCG
This sequence comes from Kiritimatiellales bacterium, assembly GCA_037144035.1. GTDB lineage: Bacteria > Verrucomicrobiota > Kiritimatiellia > Kiritimatiellales > Tichowtungiaceae > Tichowtungia. The sequence continues at coordinate 2,199 of JBAWXO010000288.1, read as the reverse complement.
CGCCATCCGGTAGCCGCCGGACGTTTCGTCAAACGCCGGGATGTAAAATGTTTTTTGCCGCTCCCTGCGGTCACTGCCCCGCATTTGTGGGGCCTCTCTCGCTTCGCTCGGGTCCAATGACTGGAAAAGCGGGCGGACGTCCACCTCGTCGGGCAGAGGCATGTAGGCGCCAACCGCACGCGCCGTTTTAAAAAGTTCCGAACCGTGGAACTTTTTGACCGCCGCAAGGCTCAACGTTTCCAAACATTGGAGACATTGAGTCTTTTTCTGCGTAGCAATCTGCGCGCGTATTTCCGCCTTGGTCATTTTTTCTCCTTTCGCATGGACGCCAGATATTCCTGCCGTTTTTTGAGCGTCTCTTCATAGCCCTGATCCGTTGGAGCGTAATACACCTTTGTCGTCGGCACATATTCCTGGTCAACAAAATGGTTTTTTCCGTCGTGGGCGTATTTATATTTCACATCGCCTTTGCCGGGATGCGGCGCGTTCTTCAGATGATCCGGCACCGGCAGCGTGCGGCCGGTTTCCACGTCCGCCAACGCCGCGTCTATGGCGAGATAGCTCGCGTTGCTCTTCGGCGCGCAGGCCAGATAGGTTGTTGCCTGCGCCAGAATAATGCGCGCTTCCGGCATGCCGACAAAATCGACCGCCTGTATCGCCGAGGTCGCCAAAGTCAGCCCGCGCGGATCGGCGTTGCCGATATCTTCGGAGGCGAGAATCACCAGCCGCCGCGCGATAAAGCGCGGGTCTTCGCCGGCATAAATCATTTTTGCCAGCCAGTAGATCGCCGCATTCGGATCAGAACCGCGCACGCTCTTGATGAACGCCGAAATCGTGTCGTAGTGCTCGTCCTCGTCGTGATCGTACGCAACCGCTTTTTTCTGAACCGACTCTTCCGTTTCACGGCGCGTCAGATGAACGATGCCGTCTTTGCCGGGCGGCGTGGTCAGCGCGGCGATTTCCAGCGCGTTCAGCGCACGCCGCGCATCGCCTTCGCAGACGGTCGCCAGATGTTCCAGCGCATTTTCATCGGCCGTGATCAGTCCGTTGAGTCCCGCCGGATGTTCCATCGCGCGCTTCAGCACGGACTTGATTGCCTCTTCGCTGAGCGGGTTGAGCTGGAAAATCTGTGAGCGCGAATTGAGCGGCGTGTTGATGAAAAAGAATGGATTATGCGTCGTCGCGCCGATCAGAATAATGTCGCCGCTTTCGACGTAGGGCAGGAGTACATCCTGCTGCGATTTATTGAAGCGGTGAATTTCGTCGATGAAAAGAATCGTATCCTGCTTGCGGATTTTTTTCCATCCGGCGGCCTGTTCGAGCAGTTTGCGCAGAATGGCGATATTGGCCAGTACGCCGCTGGTCCGCTCGAAACGGCGGTCGGTAACCAGCGCGATCACTTCAGCCAGCGAGGTTTTTCCGCAACCGGGCGGGCCGTAGAGAATAACGCTCGAAATGCGGTCGGCCTCGATCGCGCGGCGCAGCAGCTTTCCCTCGCCGAGGATATGATCCTGCCCGGCGATTTCGTCGAGTGTGCGCGGGCGCATCCTCGCCGCCAGCGGCGCAGTGCCTGCGCCGGGCTTCGGAGATCCGGACGGTTTTCCCTCAAAAAGTTCCATGGCGAGAGTTTAATCACTAATTCACACAAATGGACACTAATTTTGAAAAGGTAGGGCAGGCTCTCCGAGCCCGCCGGAATCCAGCGGACGCATCGGAGAGGCGTCCCTACCGGACGTCCCATTCGTGTTTATTCGGTTGTTCACGGAAGCGCATTTTTAGGCTGAAAAACCAGCTGTTATCGTTGCCTTCAAAGCTTTCAAACAAGGAAGAAAACCCGATAACCACCAGCTCGTTGATCCCTGCCCAAGGAATTCGCGGATACAAATTCCCAAAGACGCACCGAACGAAGGATCGCGTTCCTTGCGGGTACGCGCGGAACAAACGGAACACAATGAGACACAACGGGACGCCCCCCCCGGGGGGTGTCCCGTTAGGAAAAGCGGCGATACGGGGAGCCTTTATCGCCGCACTCCACGGTGCTACGCACAAATTTCCCTTCAGAGGTGGAACGCGATCCCGCTTCACCTTGAGAACAGAAGAGAGCCAAGCCGCCACCTTCCCGGAAACGGAAACCGGCGGGGTCCGCAGCAAACAATCAAATTTCAAAGAACAAGACCCTTCGACAGGAGGCCTCTTACT
>JBAWXO010000287.1:0-3186 GCA_037144035.1 Kiritimatiellales bacterium | reverse complement strand
CTGAACTATCAGCAGGGCCGCTACACCGACGCGATGCGAATCTGCCGGCGTTATCCAAACCATGCCCTCTCCCGCTTTCTGCAGGCCAATATGCTGATATTGGCCGCCCGGCCCGATCAGGCCGAGAAGCTTTATCGTGAGGCTCTCACGCAGGAAACCGAAAGCCCCTCCGCGCTACTCGGACTGGCGCTCGCCCTGCAGATGAACGGCAATTTCACGGAGGCCGAAAAGCGCTATGCCGATTTCATCGACATCCACGAAACGCGCCAGCCGAAAGCCGCGAAACTGGCCGATGAATTCATGCAGATTTCCCGCGAAAAATTCAGCAAGCCGCCGGGCTGGAAGAGAGTTTATTCGCTGCCGATGATGAACGACCTTGGATTATGAGGTTTACCCACGCTATGATTCCGTTATATTTTCCACACTTATGAAAACGCTTATCAAAAAACTGTTCCTTCTCGCCGCCCTGCTTCTACTAGCCGGGTGCTTCCGCAACGACACCCGCACGGAGACGTTTCAGATCAAACAGCTCCGTTCACAGGAAGCTGTGCAGATCATCGGCAGAGCCCTGCGCCCGGTGTCCGGCATTAAAGAAATCCGGCCCGACATTGCAAACCACACGCTAACCGTTGTTTTCAACGGGCTTGAGGGTTATATCAAAAACATCGAATACGCCATTGTCAAAGCGGGCTTCGACCTGCCGAACTGGCCTGCCGACTCCGCCGACAAAGCCAAACTGCCTGAGGATCTGCGCTAATGAAACTTTCCCTGACTGCCCGCCCGCTCGAAACACAGGCCAAAGAAGCTTGGATTATTTTTGTGCAGAACAAAAAACCGCTGCTCAGCGGTCACACCGAACTGACGACACTGCTCGACAGCCAGATTAAAAAGACCGGCTTCAGCGGCGACTATGCGCAGACGCTCGTTTTTCCAACGTTCGGAAAGGCTCAGGCTGAAAATATTGTGCTCGCCGGACTGGGCGACCGTAAACATTTCCGCATGGAATACCTTGAGCGCGCCGCATCGGCCGCCGTGCGCGCCGGCAAAAAAGCGGGTATCAAAAATTTCGCCACCGTCACCGCTACGGAAATCAGCAAGGTGTCCGAAGCCGCTTTTGTTCGTGCTGTCGCCCGCGGCGGCGCGTGGGGCTCCTACAGCTTTGACACATTCAAAACCGGCGGCAAAAAGAGCAAAGGCGAACTGTCGCTCACCTTCGCCGGGCCTTGTGGAAACGGCTCCGCCTGCCGCAAAGCGTTAGCCGAGGCGGAACTGGAAAGCAAAGCCCTGCTCGCCACCGCCGACCTCGCCAACCTGCCCGGCAACGAATGCACTTCGCAGAAAGTCGCCAACTGGGCGCAGAAAATGGCTAAAGAAAACGGCCTCGCCTTCTCCGTGCTCAACAAAGCCGAACTCAAAAAGAAGAACTGCAACGCCATCCTCGCCGTCGCGGCGGGCAGCACGCAGGACGCCAAAATCATCACGCTCAAATACAAAGGGACCAACCCTAAAGCCAAGCCGGTCGTCCTCGTCGGCAAAACCATCACCTTCGACTCCGGCGGACTCTCGCTCAAAACCGGCAAGCACATGGAATGGATGCAGTACGACAAGAGCGGCGGTATGGCCGTGCTGGCCGCGATGCAGATGGTCGCTCAGCTCAAACCGGCCACGCCGGTCATTGGCATGCTGGCCGTGGCGGAAAATATGCCCAGCGGAAGCGCCGCCCGCCCCGGCGATATCGTCAAAGCCCACAACGGAAAAACGATTGAAATTCTCAACACCGACGCCGAAGGCCGCCTCGTACTCGCCGATGCGCTCTCGCTCGCGAAACTGCATAAACCCGCCGCCATCGTTGACCTCGCCACACTGACCGGCGCGGTCGTCACCGCGCTCGGCTACACCGCCGCCGCCATCGTCGGCAATAATCACAAGCTGACCGCCACGCTGATCAAAGCGGGCGATGCCGCCGGCGAACGCCTCTGGGAACTGCCGCTCTGGCAGGAAAACATGGATGACATGAAAGGCACCTTCGCCGACCTGCGGAACATCAGCAAATCCAGCACCGCCGGAACCACCAACGGCGCGGCCTTCCTCGCCAACTTTGTTCCGGAAGAAATTCCGTGGGCGCACCTCGACATCGCCGGCACAGCCTACGAAGAAAGTTCCAAAGCCTGGACAGATGCCGGCGCCACCCTCTTCGGCGCACGTACACTGATCGAATGGATTAAAGGGCTCTAATGACACTGGCCGGCAAGCGGGCGGTGGTGACCGGCGGAGCAGTGCGGATCGGCCGCGCGATTGCCGAAGCACTTATATTGCCAAGGTTGCCATTGAAAAATCAGGTCGAAGGAGTTACTGTACAGGCGTTACAACTTCATGAATGAGATGCTCTATGACTGCGCTGGCCGAAAAGATTTATAACGAAGCCCTGGATCTTCCTGCCGAGGATCGGCTTTCTCTTCTTGATAAACTGCTGCACAGCACCAATCTCGCTACGCAGGCAGACATTGATCAGGCATGGATCAAAGAGGCGGATAGGCGCGACCGGCAGATTGATGCGGGAACAGCCGTCCTGATTCCAGGCGAAGCGGTGTTTGCCAAAATCAATGCCCGGCTTGCGTAAATGAAATACTTCTTCCATCCGGCGGCTGAGATCGAATTTTCAGATGCCGTTGATTTCTATGAGCGGCAACAGCCGGGTCTCGGACGCAGACTTTCTGAAGAAGTACGGACCGCCATCCGGCAGATTTGTGAGCACCCGCTGGCGTGGGAAAAAGTGGATTCGCAAACGCACCGTTTCCTGACCAACCGGTTTCCCTTCGGTGTGCTGTACCGAATCAAAGACGATCACATCCGAATTATCGCCGTCATGCATTTGCGCCGGAAACCGGATTACTGGCAGAGCCGGTAACAGCACGATCCCGCATTACTTCAAACTCAAGTATTCCTTACTCTCTTTGATTCGCACTGATACTCCTATGAGCCATCAACCCACATTTGACGAGGCTTGTAAAGCCGCCGTTGCACCGGTAAACGGTTTGTGCATAATGCAGACATGAATTTGAAAGGACATCGGGCATTGGTGACGGGCGGGGCGGTGCGGATCGGCCGAGCGATCACTGAGGCGCTGATTGCCGAAGGGGCCGAAGTAATTGTTCATTTCCAAACTTCGGAAAAAGAGGCCGACAC
>JBAWXO010000286.1:0-3190 GCA_037144035.1 Kiritimatiellales bacterium | reverse complement strand
GAAGCCGGGGCTGTCCCCGCCAGGGAACCTGATGCCAACCCCAGAGATCAATCGTCGGCATATTGTACCAGCCGCCGCCCAGCAGCACGCCAACCACGTTGCGGCCGGGCTTCAAGTCCTTGTCAAGGTCGTAGGTTGCGTAGAGCACACGCTTGTTATAGTCGGTAAGACCTGGGTCAAGCACATGATCCCCGATCTTATTGCCATTGACGTAAAGTTCGTAATATCCCAAGCCGCAAATACGTACACGTGCCCGCTTGACGTCCCCTTTGATTTCAAATTCCTTCCGCAACATCAGGGCCGGGCTGGGATCCGTGCGCCGCTCACCTTCGGCCAGAATTCTGTGCTTTCCATCGGTAAGATTCGCCTTGCTCCATCCACGACTTTCCATTGAGTCCGAAGCGGATACTCCGGCACATTCCGCCAGATTAATTCCTCTCCCGAAGACCTTGAGTTCGTCCAATGCAAAGCAGAAGGCATCGGACGCATCCGGACGATGCCACAGATGAGTCGCGGTCATGCGTACATACCGTGCACGAATCCCTTTTACCGAAAAAGATTGAACGCTCCCGCCCGTGCCGGAAAAGTTCGTGGCAGTCGTGTCATAAATCATCTTGGCAACGGCGAAGCCAGGGTCGTCACTCGCCTCAATTTTAAAACGAAGAGGAAATCCGTAGCCTGGAGTTTCCGATGCAGAATTAGCGGAAGCGGCAGGATAAAGCCGGACGAATTCAATCCCCTTCGGCTCCCCGAGATCGACCTGCACCCACTTGACCGTATCGGCTGTTTTAGCAATTTCCGAATGAAAACCGAAAGTCGGCTCCGGTCGACCTTGCGGAGTGGGCTCGGACAACTTTTCCGATCCGATCCACTGCGCACCCCAGTTTTCCGAACGTTCTGTTTCGAAGCGGGCTGGCGAACTGAATCCGCTGGTGTTTCCAAGGTTATCCCATACCCGGACTTTCCAGTATCCCGCCTGCCCAGGCGCCAGAGGCAGGCCCGAATAAACGACATTAACCGATTGAGAAGAATCAACTTTTCCGCTGTCCCACAGATCGCTCTGTCCCGCCGCTAACCGCTCAGGGGTGGAAGCAACAAGTATCTGATAGGCGGTCTGAAGACAACCGCGCTGAGAAGAAGTCAAACTCCAACTAAAACGGGCGGGCTGGTGAATACACAGCGGCTGCGCCTCGCCTTCGCATCGTAATTGTTTAATAACTAACGAAGAATTCAGGTCGGCCGCCGAAGCGGAAGCACCCATTACCAGAACTGCCAGCCAAATGGTAAGTTTTACATTTTTCATGCGACGGATATCTCCTTTTATCTGCATTTAACGTGCTTACTATGTTAATATTTTGAACTCTCCGATTTACAAGGCCTAATTTGAGAACCTTCCCCAAGCCCAGATGTCGTTCATTGCAACCTATCTTCTCGATGAATCAAATCACTTTTTAAGAACAGAAATTGCCCTGTGCATACCGATGGTTTCAGAAACCGAGAGAATCCGTTGGTGTACGAATACACGGGCGGCACCACTCTCGAACCCGACCGGATACTCGGTCAGTGCGTCCATCTGATAAGGCAAAGGCCCAAAGCCACCCGCCCGGTTGGTTCCCCCATCACAAAGTTTTCCGTCCACTGCGACATAAACCCAGTTGGCGGCTCCGTCGACGATAAAGCTGACCGTTGAGCTGGTCGAAACCGGCTCGTCCGTCTCCCATATCCAGGGCTGCCTCATATGATGATCCCTCAGTCCGATAGCCGCCTTGCCGTCCGCGGTCATCCGCACGGAGGCTCCATTCCCCGCCTTGTCCAGCGCAGACCAAAGCATGTTGTTGGCCCCTGGATTACCGGTACAGGTTACGGTAAAGCCCCGATCGCCCAGATCAAAAACAGCTTTACCTGCCGTGTTCGTGCCGGATGAATCATAAATGAGCCCAGTTGATGGAAATTCACAAAGCGACTCCTGATTCCAAAGGTTTTCCAACAGGTTTGTGCTGACTTCGCACAAACGGGCCTGCTGCTTATCCGTAGCGGAAATATAATACCGCCCGTTGTCTTCGGCTAGATCCGGATAGCTTAACCCGATATAATGAAAGGGCGCGCAGGTAAAAAGAGCCGGCTCCGGTTGCGACCACTGGATTCGCCCTTCTTTATAAATGCCGCCCCGCAACCAAACTAAACTTCGATCCTTATTTCGAATTGAAACCTGCCGCCCATCATTGTTGTGCGACCAAAGAAGATATTTCCCGTTTTCACATCGCCAGACCATCGCGCAGGCGCGCGGATTTTTAATTTTCCGGCCGGTTACATCCGATATAAGACCCGGTTCGGTCCACGTCGTCCCTCCATTCGTGCTGTAGGATTCCCCGATATAACCCTCCAGCGTGCGGAATGCACAATAAAGATCATCCCCTCCCAGCGACTCAATGTTATGTTCTTCTTGAATGGGTCCGTACTCCGACAATTTGATGCCGTAATCCCCCGCCGGAAGCATTTCCCAACGGATATTTTGCGCATTGGCCTCCGTCAAAATATTCGTGGACTTAAAAACAAAACCCTCGCCTTGTTGGGTCGCAGAGCCCTGATCTCTTTTAGTAAAAGAAAGGTAAACCGTGTCGCCGGCAATCACGGGGTCGTCAATTCCCCACGACCTGTATTGCCTAAACGTCTTTTCATGCCAGGTTTCACGTACCGGCAGAGTATAGCGTGATGACCAGCTTGTTCCCCAGTCATCCGAATAACGATAAGCATACCAAACGCCAACCCCTTCACCGGGTAATCGGTTCATGTTATAGAAGCAGTAAACCCGTCCGGACGGCGTTTGGAGCAGAGTTCCCCAAGACGGCATCCGGTTCGTTTCCGGCGCATTGACCCGCTCGCTCCAGGTTGCACCCGCATTCGTGCTATTAAGAATAGCCAGACGGCGATCCGATCCGGCTTCACTGATATCGGAACGCGTAGCCACCGCCAGCCATTGATCCGCCCGCTTCACGATGTAAGGCTGATCAATGTACGCACTGTCCAGCATAAGGGTTCCATTGCGGAAAAAACGGGGATCATCCGACGTCACTTTTGCTACCGCCGTTATCGGGATATCAAATTTAGCGGACAGATAGTCGTGTACCGCTGAAATTTCATTGGTATTCAGTGCACGGCTGTAGACGATCACTTCAGCGATGCCACCCAG
>JBAWXO010000285.1:0-3232 GCA_037144035.1 Kiritimatiellales bacterium | reverse complement strand
CAGGGCGAAAATTTTGGCCAGCATCAGACGGTTGCGCTCGCCGCCCGAAAGCGAACCGACCGGTTGCCGGGCGTCAGCTGGCGAAAAGAGAAAATTCTGCAGATAACCGATCGCATGCTGCCGCCCGCTACCGGTCTGGACATAGTCGTTATCCATGCAGAGGTTCCACTTCACGCTCTTTTCCTCATTGAGCGTGATGCGCTGCTGATCAAAATAGGCAATTTCCAGTTTGGTGCCGGGTTTGATTTCGCCCTGCCGCGGCGCGAGCTGACCCAGCAATGCGTTGAGCAGTGTCGATTTCCCGCACCCGTTGGGGCCGATAATACCGATCCGGTCGCCACGCAGGATTTCGACTGAAAAATCCTTAATGATGTCGGGGCCGCCGTAACCGCATGAAATATTTTTCGCCGTGATCACTTTACGCCCGGACATCTCCGCTTCGTTCAGTTGCATTTTAACCGTACCGGTCCGTTCTCGCCGCTGAGAGCGTTCGACTCGCAATTTTTCAAGTTCGCGCACGCGACCTTCATTGCGCGTCCGGCGCGCCTTGATGCCTTTACGGATCCAGACTTCCTCCTGCGCCAGCTTGCGGTCGAATTCCGCCCGCTGCCCTTCTTCTGCTTCGAGCAGCGCCTGCCGGCGGCTCAAATAGGTTTCATAGTCACAGGCCCAGCTGGTCAGATTTCCACGATCGAGCTCCACGATGCGCGTCGCCAGTTTTTTCAAAAAGACGCGATCATGCGTGACAAACAGCACCGTACCGCGCCAGCGCAGCAGAAAATTTTCCAGCCATTGGATAGAATCAATATCGAGATGGTTGGTCGGCTCGTCGAGAATCAGCAGATCCGGTTCATTCACCAGCGCCTTGGCCAGCAGCGCGCGGCGGCGCATCCCGCCGGACAGCGAGGAGAATTCCTGCTCCGGATCAAGACCCAGCAGAGAGATCGCCTTCTCCACCGGGTGGTCTAATGCGTGTTCGTGGTTCCAATCTTTGGACACCAGATCGAAAACCGTCCCTTGAATATCCTGCGGAACCGTCTGTTGAAGCCGTGCAATCCGCACCTCGCGCGAGCGGACGATCTCCCCTTTATCCGGCTCCAGCTCGCCGCTGACAATTTTCAGCAGTGTGGACTTGCCTTGACCGTTGCGCCCGACCAGACAGATGCGCTCACCCGGCTCGATTTGCAGCGTCACGCCATCGAGTAGCGGAGGTCCGCCGAATGCAATATGAAGATTCTGTAAACTGAGTAGTGCCATAAGAAGGCGGAGAAGGTAGCAGGCTGGCAGGCCGATTCAAACAGCATTTACACAAAATGGCGGCCCAGCAGTTCTTCAAGCTGTTCGCGCCATACGGAGGCGTACTTCCGACCTTTTTGCAGCCGCACAAAAATACGGCGCGAGGCGATCTGGCCAAACAGCGCCGCCGAGGCGTAACGATCCAGCAGATGCGGCGGCTGTTTTTTGATCGTCTTAATCACCGCTTCCAGTAGCCCGATCGGTTCTTCGCGTTCCGGGCAGAGCACAAACTGCCAAAGCATATCCGGTTCGCAAACAATCGCCTGTTCGATCTGCTGGCAGATTTCTTTACGGCGGGAGTTCAAGTCGCTACCACGAAACATCATCGCCCGGCGATTCTGCCCGGCATGCTCTTTAAAAAGACCAGCCAGCCGATAACCGATAAAGCGCGGCGTCACCGGATCGGCGGGCAGTTCGGTGCTGTCATGCAGCAAAACTTCGATCTGGCGCATATTTTCTTCCGACATCGTCGAAGTCGAAAATACGCCGTACGGCGGAAGCGGCATCGCCTTCATTCCGTACTGCTCCGCCTGCTCACGCAGGTCCGTGCCCGGCAGTAAAAGCGTCTGCATACACTGAATGCTGATGTTCGATCCGAGGCCGCGCGCCCACTCAATACTGCGGAGCACATCGTCCAGCGTTTGCTCCGGCAGACCGTACATCAGGTCGAGCGTCACCCGGACGCCCGCGCCGGTCAGCAACCGGATTCCTTTTTCGATCTGCGCAATATTCGCCGGCCGACGGATAGCACGCAAAACCTTCGGATCTGTGCTCTGTACGCCAACCTCCACTTCCACAAAATTGGCTTTCGCCATCCATACCGCCTGCTCCGGCGTCACCGTATCGGCGCGCAGCTCGGCGAAAAATCCCAGCTTGCGGTCCGCGTTGATTTCCGCCAGCAGTTCGAGCAAACGGGTGAAGTCGGCACGGGCGTTGAAGGTGGGATCGACCAAGCGGATTTCCCGCGCACTGGCTGTGCGCAGTTGCTGGACCCGATGCGCCGCCGCTTCCGCCGGAAGTGCGCGGACGCCCTTCTGTAAATGGTGATAGCGGCAGTACGTGCAAGTCAGCGGACAGCCGCGTGAGGTTTCCACATAAACCGCCGGGTGCACTTTGATGCATTCCTGCAACATCGCCACCGGAACCTGAACCGACGCCAGATCAATCTGCGGAGGCGGTTTGCTTCCACGCTTCCACCCTTTGGAATCTGGAATCAGCACGTTGTCGTAAACCGGCATTTTACCGATACGGATTCCTTTTAGAATCTCAGGGAAAACCGTCTCGCCTTCGCCGGTCACCAGCGCGTTAAAAGCCGGCTCCTCCAGCAGGAACGGATGATCCTCCGAAATCTCCGGGCCGCCCGCCATCAGGAAAAGATCCGGGCGCAACTCCCGCAACAGACGCGCAATCCGCAGACTGCGCTCGACGTTCCAGAGGCAGAGCGTGAAAGCCACCGCCTCGATACCGCTCGCCAAGATCTCTTGAACCAAACGGGTATTATCCAGTTCGTCCCACTTTGCCGGAGCCGGAACCACTTCCCAAAACTCCCCTTCGGGATGCTGCGAAAGCGCATGCGCAAGCCAGAGACCGGCGAACGGGAAATTCTCCCGCTGCGCCGAGGTGTCGTTATCCAGCAACGGAAGTTGGAGAAATAGAATTTGTTTCATGGGCATCCCTTGGAATGGTGGAACGATGGAATACTGGAATATTGGAGTTTAAGACAGCACACCTTTTTCTCCCGAGTTAATTCCATCATTCCGCGTCAGGCGGGACGCCGACGCTTCTCCCGTCAGTGGCGGGCGGACGTACGGAGGATAGCCGGGCAGAATTTCGGCAAGCGCCTGCTTGATACGGGCAATAGCGAACGGCCCGGAAAACCGCGCATAAATTTTATCTACCGCCGCCTGATTCTCCGCGCTCTGTTCGGTTTCGATGA
>JBAWXO010000284.1:0-3248 GCA_037144035.1 Kiritimatiellales bacterium | reverse complement strand
CGACAAACATTACTTTGATCAGGATATCCGCCGCCACTTCGGGCTCGAAAAATATAACTCCACCGTCATTCCTTACTGGAAGACTGAAACCGTCGAAGCCATGGACGCCTTTATACGACGTGAAGGCTACCGCACCGGCGCGGGTGAGTGCGTCTCGCTTTCCACGCTCTACGCCGCCGCGCTCTTCATCGTTTGCGGTATTCCGCTCGAAGATATTTTCCTGATGGCCACCCCGCTCCACTCACAGAATTTTGCGGCCGTTGGCGACGGTGTGCTCACCAACAACCGGCGCATCGTCACAAAAAACATGTGGTTCAACGGCACCGAGCTGACCGACAAGGCGCAGCGCGCCCTGCGCCACGAGAAAATCACTACGGTGCTCAATAACACCGGCTACGTTCACTGCGTCTACCCCGAATACACCATGGAGCCCGCACACTACGAACGGTTCCGGCAGAAAATCGGCAAATACCTTTCTACCGAAATCACTTTCGAAATTCTCGCCAATTTCCTGCGTCAGAACTCCCGCTTCCAGAAATGCTTTCAAATTTGCCACGTCGTCCACGGAAAAAAATGGTGGATCACCGCCGAGCGCGCCTATGCCTATGAACACAGCGCGCCCTACAAAGTCGGCGACAGCACTCGCAACCAGCTTCTTCAAGAAATAGACAGCGACGAATTCTACTGCGAACCGATCCCCGGCCGTATCTGCCTGCCCAAGCTGGAGGAGTTTTTCAAAAACAACCCCATCCAGCACTACGACGCCGACAGCATGGCCGAACTGGGGAAAAAACTCGAGTGCAGCAGCTCCGGTAAAAATGAAATGCTTGCGGAGCTGGCGAAATTCGTACATTTGGAGCCGGAGTTTCCATGCCTTGAAAGCAAAACATCCAAGCCCTGGAAGAAGCTGGAGATCACCCCCGGCATGAACCGTGAAGAAATCATCGCATATGTCGAATCGATGCGTACGGACAACTGTTCAGCCGACCTCGCCTTCTACGCCTTGCGCGACCTGTGCCGCACCGACTGGGCGCCTTTCCTCAAAGCCGCATTCGAACGTAATCCGGTCTGTATCGCCGGCGCAAAGAACCTCCGCGACGACGAACTCATTGAACTGCTGACCCACCCCGCCGTTCCGGTACCCCTCCAAGGAGGAGAATCGGATAGTGGAAAAATGGGTTTAAACTCCCCTCCACCGGAGGGGTGGCCGAAGGCCGGGGTGGGTTTCCCCTTCGGTTCTGAATCGATTTACGACGGCCCGCGCCTCGCCCAGCCCGACGAGGTCTGGAACTACCGAACCGGCGACGGAATTGAGAAGGCCATTCTTCTGGTCAATGTGTGGAGGAAACGCCATCCGGAAGAAAAAATTGAACTCACCGTTCATCCTGACCATGCCGAATTACGCTTAGGGAACCGCACCATCGGCTTTACATCATCCAAAGGAATTGATGCCCAGCTCGTTTTGCAACGCACATTGGAGAAACCGAAATGACACTCATTGAAATACAACGGCAGGCCGTTGAGATTTTAACCCGCTGGTCCAAAGAGGCTATTTCGCCCCGGAAAAGAGGCGAATTGGCTAATGTAGTGAAAAAACAAACCCCCTGTCTTCAGGTCAAACACACCGACAACGAGGTTGTCAGTAATCTGCATCATCTGCACAACCAAATCTCAAAAGCACTGCAGGCATTCCCGAACCTGAAAGACAAGTATCCAGCGGCACTGGTGCTCCTCGCCGAGATTGAAACATCAGTCAAAAAGAGCGCCAGCGAATTCACACATCCCGACGGTAAAAGCGGCGCTTGAGATTGAATTACGTTTTCAGAAACGTTTTTAAATGCACGCGTAGCTCGTCTTTGATGGCTTCTGACTGACGGAATATCTGTTCAGCTTTGTGGAATTCCAGCAGGCCGACGTTACGGATGTCCGGCTTGAGATAAATATCCGGCGGGTTGGACTGCAGTCGGTTGCGGACCAGCGCGGCTTCCATAATTTCAAAACCGCTGATGATGGTGTCAAAAAAAGGGGGACGGTGTTTTTCGTCCACCTGACGAACTCCGCCAACATCCACGGCAATCACCAGATCGCACTCATCCTGAAGCAGATTGTACGGCAGCGGATTGACCACGCCGCCGTCGAGCAGCAAATGTCCGTCGCGCTCAACCGGCGTGAAGACACCGGGAATGGCCATACTGGCGCGCACTGCTGAAAGCAAATCGCCAGATTTAAAAATTACTTCCGAGGCGTCACCGTAGTCCGCCGCAGTGACCTCCAGTGGGATTCCAAGTTCCTCAAACGTCGAGCACTTGATGTGGTCGGAAAGAAACCGGATGATTTTTTCTCCCTTGAACAATCCGCTACGGTCAAAAGACGGATCGAGCAAGGCCGCCCAGCGGCGCAGGTCGCGACGGTCGAGAATTCCATGCATTTTTTCAGGTCTCGGCGTCTGCCATTCGTGAACTATGTTGCGGATTTTTTTACCGGGGAGACCGGAGGCGTAAAGCGCGCCCATCACCGCGCCGATACTGGTGCCTGCAATCGCATGCGGCCGGACGCCAAGTTCGTCGAGCGTTTCGAGCACCTGAATATGCGCCAGACCGCGAGCCCCGCCGCCGCCCAGCGCCAGCCCGATCTTCAGAACCTTCGGTTTCCTACGTAACCATTTCATGATCTGGATAACGGTATTCTTTGCCTTCGTAGTTTGTAAGGACAATCTCGTTTCCATCGCGACGGAACTTCGAGTTCGGGAGCATAGAAATTTTTCCGCCGCCGCCCGGTGCATCGATAGCAAAGGTCGGCATGGCGAGTCCGGAAATACGCCCTTGCAGTTCGCGCATAATTTGAAGTCCCTTTTCAACCGGCGTGCGGAAGCTGGATGAACCGATAACCGGATCGCACTGGAAGAGATAGTATGGCTTCACGCGCCGTTCGAGCAGTCCATAGAAAAGTTCGGCCAGCGTGTCGGCGTCGTCGTTGATTCCTTTTAAGAGCACGGTCTGACTGACCATCGGAACACCGGCTTCAGCGAGCGTGTCGCAGGCGCATGTCATTTCTTTGGTAAGTTCCGCCGGATGGATGAAATGAAGCTGAAGCCAGACGCGGTGTTTGGCGAGAATGGCGGCCAGCTCCGTCGTGATGCGCGCCGGAAGCACAGCAGGAACTTTAGAGCCGAGGCGGATGGTACGGATGTGCTTAATTTTCCGAACCTTGGAAAGCAGTTCGTCGAGTTCGTTATCGGAAAGCGTCAG
>JBAWXO010000283.1:0-3263 GCA_037144035.1 Kiritimatiellales bacterium | reverse complement strand
TTCGCATCCGGCGTCGTGTGACCGGGCGATATCGGAAACCAGCGTATGAATGCGTTCGTGGTCGGGCTTGCCGGTGGAGTCCACCAGCACGCGGCTGCCGACCTTGACGACGATCCGTTTGGCTTTCTTCAGTCTGTTGCGTGTCTCTTTCATAAGGAGTGGTGCATTATGTACAGGAATCGTCCGCTGAAAACACAAAAAAGCGGACGGTTATTGGTTATTCGTTATTGGTTATTTGAGAGAAGGAGCATCTTTTCCGGTGCGAATATCGAATATCCAATAACAAATATCGTTTCGCAGGCAGGGCGGATTCGATAGCCTGCGAAGCCATGCGAATAAACAGCGGTATTTTAAGAGGTCGGGTCTTCAAGGTCCCGACGGATGGAATGCGTCCGACGATGGAGCTGGCGCGCGAAGCGGTCTTTTCGTCGCTGGCGGCACGGGTGTCGGGAGCGCGGGTTCTTGATCTGTTTGCCGGGTCGGGAAGCCTGGGGCTGGAGGCATGGAGCCGCGGCGCGGCGAGCGTTACCGCCGTCGAAAAATTTTCCAAATATTGGAAAATCCTGCAGGAAAATTTCCAATGTTTGGAAAAAACGGACGGACTTGGTACCTGGCAGGCGATTCAGGCGGATGCTTATGAGTTCCTGAAACGCGGCGCGGGGCCGTTCGATCTGATTTTAGCCGACCCGCCATACGACGAAGCCGACCTGCCGAAGCTGCTCGAAGCCGTTGACGGGGCGCTGGCGCTGGACGGGTTATTGGTATTTGAAATGCGCTCGCATGGAGTGGTTGAAGTTTCCAAGCCCTGGAACCTGTTGAAGGAAAAAAAGTACGGCGGAACGCGGATGCTCTATTTAGGGCTGCAATAGAACCGTGTCGATCCAGACCGCATAGATGCGGTTGTCGCGAAAATCCCGATCGTTAAGCTCAATGCGGGTGACGCTACCCGTAAACGTGCTTTCCACGCCTTTTTCACGACCGCGTTCCGTCCCCTGAAAGTAGCAGAGGTAGAGGGTGTTTGCGTCCTGCGACTTAAAGAGGTAATGGGCTTGACCCTGTGTGTCGGTCTGTACACCTTCGTAGACGGCGGACAGTTCCACCGACCGGCCGGTGATATCTTCGCCAGCGCGCAGCGCGGCGGTCATCTCTGTTCGGGTCATAGCAGGGTTTTTTGCCGCCACCGTGGCGGCTAACATTCCACAGAAGACAATCAGGTTCATCGTTTTATTGTTCATAGACGTTCTCCACCCGGTAAAACCGCTGGCTGACCGTTTCGACTTGATCGGTGATGCTGAGAGTTTTCCAGCCGTGAAAATTGGTGATCATGCCGAGCATCTGCCAGCTGTTGGTATCCATCAAATTACCGGTGTATTTAATGCGGTAAACGGAGCCGGATTGCGCGCTCCATGCGAAAACAGCTTCTTTGTTTTCGGGCCGGACGTCCGGCGGGGTCAGAGTGGCGGGTAGAATGATGCCGGCTTGTTCGCAGCAGTAGGCGGCCGCGCCGCGGGTCAGTTCGGCGGCATAATCATAGTCAATATAACCGGCACTGTTAACGGAATCGTTGGTTTTGTGATACCAGGGATTGCTCCACACCTCATATTCAATCAGCAGGCAGGCATCCATGCCGTACGCATAAAACGGATGATGATCACTGGCGGAAATAGAGCCGCTGTCGTAAACAGCGATGGATGTGTAATTTGTCAGAGCATACTTAAGGGCGGCCTGAACGGGTGCGGCAGGTGAAGAGTTCCCGCCATAGATTCTCACCCGGTTGCTGTTGGCGGTTCCTGGGTTGTAGGCGATCATGTCCAGACTGATCATGCCGCGTACGGCGGAGCGCAGGATGCGATTGGTTTGCGCCGGATCGGTGGTGGTGTGCGTATTCGCAAAATGCCACGCACCCTGAAGCCCCTTTTCCTCGGCATCAAAGGCAATGTAAGCGATGTTGTTACGGAAGGTATAACGGCTGAGCACACGCGCCAGCTCCAGCACTCCTGCTGTGCCGCTGGCGTTGTCGTCTGCTCCGGGGCTCTGTTGTGAATTTTGACCCGTGTCGACCGAATCATAATGCCCGCCGATAATATACCACCCCGCATTCGTGGCGGCACCGTATTGAAGAGCGACCACATTGTTGCAGTTGGTGTAGGTGTAGGTGATCCCGTATGCAGTTGTGAACCAGAAGGGATCCAGTGAAGTGGTGAGGCCAAACTCTTCAAAACGTGTGCGGATGTAATCCCGGGTAGCATCGTGTTGGAACGCGGGAACGCGGGGCGTATTTGCGTCAAGGTCTCCGGTGAAGCCGCGGCTTTGTCCATCGCCGACAAAAAAATTGGTATGGGCCTGCTGGAAATCCTGGCGGCTGATCTGCGAGACAATCCCCGAAACGGTGATTCCGCAGGCTGTTTGAACCAGCAAAAGGAGAAGTCCTGCTTGTAAAAACAATTTTATTTTCACGGTTCATGTAGTATATCGTGGCGCATCAGGAATGCACAGTTTTTTGAGGACGGGCAGGGGACAGAACTCAAAAGATTGCCTTTGGCGCCTGTTCGCACTACATTCAACCCATGAATCAAAAAGCGATTTACGCCGGTACGTTTGACCCGATGACGCTGGGCCACCTCGACGTGGTGGAGCGCGCGGCGCGGATTTTTCCTGAGCTGATTGTGGCGGTGACCGCTGTGACCGGTAAAACCACCCTGTTTTCACAGGAAGAGCGGGTCGGGCTGGTCAAAAAGGCGGTGGCGGAGCTGCCGAATGTGACAGTGACTCTGTTCGACGGGCTACTGGTGGAATATGCCCGCTCGCAAGGGGTCGGCGTACTGATCCGCGGACTACGGGCTTTTTCAGATTTCGAGTACGAATTTCAGATGGCGCTGACGAATCGCCGATTGGCTCCGGACATCGAAACGCTCTTTTTGATGCCGAAACAGGATTACAGCTTTCTCAGCTCGACCAATGTGAAACAGGTCGCCTCACTGGGCGGAGATGTCTCGGAGTTTGTACCTGCCGCCGTCCATAAAGCGTTGGCCAGCAAGCTAAGACGGGCATAGCCCGTCTGTTATTCGATATTGGATATTCGTTATTTGCAGGAGAAAAACATGGCCAAAAGTGAATTTGAAAACCTGCAAGTGTACCAACTGGCCGAACAGCTGTCTGACCGCATCTGGGATATCGTTTCCGCGTGGGATCTTTTCGCCAAAAACACTGTTGGTCAGCAGCTGGTTCGTGCTGTGGACAGTATTGGTGCAAACATTGCTGAG
>JBAWXO010000282.1:0-3279 GCA_037144035.1 Kiritimatiellales bacterium | reverse complement strand
GGAAAGAAACTGGCCGCCGAAGGCAAAGCCGTCCGTGTGGTCAGCTTCCCGAGCTGGGAACTGTTCGAGAAACAGGATGCGGGCTACAAAGCATCGGTATTCCCCGCTGAATGCAGCCGCCGTCTCTCCGTTGAAGCGGGCTCTACACAGGGCTGGGAAAAATATGTCGGCGCACAGGGCCGCATGATCGGCATCAATCACTTCGGGGCTTCCGCTCCGGCCGGAACACTGGCCAAAGAGTTCGGACTTACCGCCGACAATATCTACAAAACCGCCAAGGAAATGCTGGGTTAATCCCGGCTTCCTTCAATAAAAAAGCTCACCTTCACCGGTGAGCTTTTTTTGTTTCTGCACTGCGAAGCACAGTTTGCCGATTATATTTTCCGGCGGCGGCGAAGAAATACAACCACCGCTACAATCAGCACAGACAAGCCCACTACCGGCCAGAGGAATCCGTTTTTCTTTTCCACCACGGGCATAACCGGAACGGGTTCAGGCACCGGTTCAACAACCGGCGGCGGTAGTGGCGGAAGTTTGGCAAACCCCGACTCAATCAACTCGGCGGCTTTAGCGTCACGCACATGCTTATCCTTGCTCCCCAGAATCACAGCAATCACGCGCCGTCCGTCCCGTTGAGCAGTGGCCGTAATAGAAAAACCGCCCGCGAAAAAGTAGCCGGTTTTGAGCCCATCGCAACCGAGCACCTTGCCGAGCAGCTTATTCGAACTCGTGAGTTCGACCGGATTGCCTTCACGGAAGGGCCGGGTGGAAAGCGAAGTGTACTTCAGTATTTCAGGATGTGAGGCCAGCAGAGCCTTGGCCAGCAGGGCCATATCAAGCGCAGAGGTCATATCCGGCTCCTGTCCGGATCCCGGCGGCAGACCGTGCACGGTATGAACAACTGTATTACGCAGACCAAGTTCGCGCGCTCTGGCCATCATACGGGCAATGTGAGCCTCTTTACTCCCGGACGCACAGATCGCCAGCGCCGCCGCCGCGTCATTGGCCGAATGAATCACCATCGCATAAATCAGTTCCTCAAGCGGAAAAACTTCCCCCTCTTTCAGCCAAACCTGCCGTCCACCGATCTGCGATACTTCGCGCGTAATGGTCACCGGCTCATCCAGCCGCATCTTTCCGGCTTTTACATCGTCCAGAATCAGAAACAAATTCATCAGCTTGATCATGCTGGCGGGGTAAGCCGCCGCCGAAGCGTGGTCTTCCTGCAGAATCGCGCCGGTAGAGGCATCAATCACCACCGCGCCGTAATAGGGATCACGCGATAGCGTATTCGCGGCCTTCTTCGCTGACTCAGTTGCAACTGGGGCGGCCGAGGATTTCTTCTTTGCTGGGCTGGCCTTTGACTGAGTAACCGCCTGCGCGCAGAGTGCGGCTCCAAGCATTGGAAGAATCAGTATTAAAAATTTTCTGGATTGGGGAAAAATCATAAAAACTCCTTGTGTTAAAGGCGGGGAAAGTAGCAGAAGTAGAGTGGTGTGCGAAGAAATTTCGCCAATCAACATTTTTCAGGGTTGGGTCCAGTTTAAAGTGACCCCGCTCCCAATTACGATTTTCTATTATTCCGCTGTGCTCTCGGCTTTTTTACTTCCTGTTTTATTGGCTTTTGCTTCCTTTTCGATTTTGAGGAGATTTTTTAATCGTTCGATCCTGAGCAAGATGCGCGAGTCTTCGTTTTGTCAGGTTTCCCATCAGCTCTTTTTTCAGATCAGCTTTTATTTTGGCACAAGCAGGATCTGATGCGTAATTAATTGTTTCACTCGGATTCGTTTATATGTCGGTCAATGGAAGCTGTATTTTTTCTACTCTATTCCGTAGAACGCTTTCTCGGTCAGGTTGCCAATTACAATAGCCTCGCTTCCGACAGTAAGCGCACTTATATCGCTGATGCGCAAAACCTTGCATAGACTAGCGACGGCTGCTTCACCAAAAGGATCAGTCGTTTTAAGCCCCATTGCACCCGTCATTCCTATTTCGATTGGGAGAGTGAGAACACCCTTGGCCTTTTCAACTTCAGCGATGTTGCGATCCTTGGCCTTTGCTTGCGCGCTGGTGTATGCACCCAGAATTGCTGGAATACTAAGAGCAGCCAAAAGGCCAAGGATTGATATGCTGAGCATGATTTCAATCAGAGTGAACCCTTTTCTTTTACCTTTCTTTTTCATTTTTCACTCTTTGTTCGCTTGCCTAGTTCCCTATTCGCACCTCATTTTTTGTACACAGAATTTATCTCATCGACGACTTTAAATATTATAGCAGTTCCCGCGCCAAAAAAAGGCTAATTTATTCGAAGTAAAAAGTGAACGTCCCGTTTTTTCATCACTTTCTCTCCCGAATTCGTTAAATTCCGACGCTCGCATCCCTTGAGCACGAATGCTATGGTTTGGATAAAGAACGATATGGAAATTTTAAAAAAATCTATCCGGATCTGGAACATCCATCTGCCCGACCACCATGGCGGCACCCCTCTCTACCGCAGTCTGCTGACCGATGAAGAACTGGCACGCGCCGTAAAATTCCGCAAACCGGCAGATGAGGAAGTCTTCATCCTGTGCCGAGGACTGCTGCGCCGGATCCTGGCAGACTGCCTGAACGCTGCCCCGTCCGAACTGCGGTTTAACCGCAATGCGCAGGGAAAACCGTTTCTGGAAAACGGCAAACTGGATTTCAACGTGTCGCATTCGCGTGATCGTCTGCTCATTGCTGTAACTGTCGGACGCGCGGTCGGCGTAGATATCGAGTTCCGGCGCAGCGGACTGAATATGAAATCCATCGCCAAGCGGTGGTTCGCGCCGGAGGAACAGGAGTTTTTCCGAACCTTGGAAAAACCGGAAGAGGGTTTTTTCGAAATCTGGGCCAAAAAAGAAGCTTACGTGAAAGCGCTGGGGATCGGTATCTACAAAGACCTTACCACGTTTGCCGTGCCGCTTGGCGAAAGGCCTTTTTTCCCGAATATTGGAAAAAACGGACAGTGGTTTTTTCAAACCTTGGAAATTGATCCGAGTTATGCGGCAGCCGTAGTCTCCGAAGCACCGCCGGTGCCGGTCAGCCTAGTGAACCTTCCCCAAGAGGTGTAGCCCTCTGCCATTGGAAAACCAGAACTATGTTGGCCTGCGGCCCGGTCTTTATGGCATACTAACAGCTTCATGCAACCGAACTCCCCAAAGCAAATCAGCGTCTGGCATCCTCCGTATATCTTCAGCCTCGGCTTTGTCTCTGCCAACGCCCTGACCTGGATGGTGGCACTGGGCACGCCGCTAC
>JBAWXO010000281.1:0-3297 GCA_037144035.1 Kiritimatiellales bacterium | reverse complement strand
CACTCAACGCAACGGCCGCACCGGATGCACGGTTCGGAGGTGTACTGCGAAACCTGCTCGATCGGAATCAGCAGAATGCCCGATGTGTTTTTCATGACGGTGACGTCGAGAGAATTCTGTGCGGTGCCCATCATCGGGCCACCGAGCAACAGCTTGGCCGGTTGGTATTTTACGCCGTCGGCCAGTTCAATGGCTTTGGAAATCGGGGTGCCGAGGCGGAAGCGCCAGTTGCCGGGGTTGACAAGCGGTTCGCCGGTGACCGTCGTAATTCGCTCAATTGATGGATGCCCGTTAATCACGGCTTCGGCGACCGCGGCGGCGGAGGCGACGTTCTGTACGACGCATCCAACATCCATCGGCAGTCCGCCGATCGGTACTTCACGTCCGGTGAGTGCGTAGATGAGTTGTTTTTCAGCGCCTTGCGGATAGTTGACGCGCAGTTCCTGCACCGTGACGTTGTATTTTCCAGCCAGCTCTTTGAGTTTGGCAATCGCGTCGGGCTTGTTTTTCTCAACGCCGATGACTGCGTGTTTCAGTCCGAGGATGCGTGCGAAAATGGCCGCGCCGCGCAAAACATCTTCGGCCAGTTCGACCATCAGACGATGGTCGGCGGTCAGATAGGGTTCGCATTCCGCGCCGTTGAGGATGAGTGTGTCGACCGGTTTTGTCGGTGAAAGTTTGACGTGCGATGGGAATCCTGCGCCGCCCATGCCGACGATGCCGGCATCGGCCACGCGCTGTTTGAGCACAGCCGGTTCAGTATTCTGCCAGTCGGCGATCGGCCCGAACGGAGAACCCCATTCGTCTTTGCCGTCAGCGGTGATTTCAATAGCCGGAACACTTAAGCCGGTCGGACCATGGCATTTTTCGAGGGCGGTAACGGTTCCACTGGTCGGAGCGTGGAGCGGCACCGAAACAAAACCGGTCGCTTTGGCGAGCAGTTGTCCCTTTTTAACCGCATCGCCTTTTTTGACGACGAGTTCCGGCGGCGCGCCGATATTCTGGTGAATAATCACTGTGTATTTTTCGAGCAGCGGAGCGGTCTGTACCGGCTTGGAGGCCGAGAGGGCTTTGCTGTCATTCGGGTGAACGCCGCCTTTGAATTTGCGGGGTTTATCGCTCATTTCAAAACTCCTTCATAGGCGCCGGTGGCGTTTTTTGTGGCCAGGCGCAGGGCCGTGGTCGGGCATTTGGCTTTTTCAGCAAGATCGGAAATCGGCGGGTTGCTGTAATTCGTGGCGACGAGGAATCCGTTGACGGTCATCTGGGTTTCGCTGTCGGCGGCTTTTACACATTTACGACAGGCGATACAGGCGGTTTTGCAGACCTTGAGTTTGAGCGCGCCTTTTTCCGGCGAGTTGCAATAGACGTGCACATCGACGGTAGCGGGCGCGAGTATGATCAGATCTTTCGGGCAGGTGGCGACGCATTTGCCGCAGCCGACACAAAGGTCGGGATGAACCACGGCCAGACCGTCGCGCATTTCGATCGCGTCGAACGGGCAGGCGCGTGCGCAACTGGCAAAACCGATACAGCCAAAATCACAGCCCTTGGCTCCGCCTGCAACCAGCGCGGCGGAGCGGCAGTCGCCGATACCGTTATAAGGCGAACGGGCTGTGACGGCGCAGCTTCCGCTACATTTGACGACCGCAAAGACCTTTTCTCGTTCTCCGGCGGTGATGCCAAGGTATTCAGCGATTCGTGTGATATGAACCGAAGTGCTGACGGGACATTGCGAGGGAATTGTGCGGCCTTCGACGATGGCTTTTGCGAAGTCGGCGCATCCGGCATAGCCGCAACCGCCGCAGTTGACGCCTGGCAGCATCTCGGTGACGGTTTCAACCCTCGAATCAACCTCGACGGCAAAAGCCTTGGCGGTTGCGCCGATGACCAGAGCGAGGAGCGCGCCGAGGCCGGCGGTGAAAAGTACAGCAGTGATTATAAGCGTCATAGCGTTCTCTGTCGTTGGTTAGACAAGTCCGGAAAATCCCATAAAAACCATTGCAAGAATTCCGGCGGTAATCAGCGCGATGGCTGTTCCCTGAAACGGAGTCGGCACCTTGGCCAGATCGAGCCGTTCTCGCAGGCTGGCAAAGAGCACCAGCGCCAGCGCGAAGCCGATCGCGGAGCAGGTGCCGAAAATGGTGGCTTCCATAACGCTGTGTCCGGCCTTTACACTCAGTTCGGCCGCGCCCAGCACGGCGCAGTTGGTGGTGATCAGCGGCAGGAAAATGCCGAGCGCTTTGTAAAGTGGCGGGCTGAATTTCTGGAGAATGATTTCCACCACCTGAACCAGCGCTGCGATCACCACGATAAAGACCAGAATTTTAAGAAAGGCCAGTTTGATGACAATGCCGCCGATTATGAAAGTCCGCGAGAGTACATAATTATAGATGAGTGACGTAACCAGCGATGCCAGCGTCATTACAAAGATCACCGCGCCGGACATGCCAAGGGCTGTTTCGAGTTTTTTCGATACGCCGAGAAAAGGGCAGATACCTAGGATTTTGGAGAGAACGAAGTTGTTAACGAGAATCGCGCCGATCGTAATCGCCAGAATATTGTTCGCCATAAGAAGGCTCCTTGTTTAACAAAAAACGACACCAAAATTTATGGGAAACTTTTCACATAATCAATCACCGTTTGCTGCGTATGTTGCAAAAAGGTTTTTTCAGAACAAAACAAACCTCGTTTTTTACCCTCTTCACGGAAGTGCGTTTTTAGAGAAATTAACGATTGAAACGTCATATACCCACCCTGGCCGGGACGGCGGGATGGGTTTCCCATCTACAGCATTTCAATCGTTAATTGCTTTTGGAAAAGCGGCGATACGGCGAGCCTTTATCGCCGCACTCCACGGCGCTGCGCACAATTTTCAATCCGGAAGAGGTAACCGTTGTTATACAAAGATTGCTGATCTTCGGTACAGGCGCGGCCACCGTCCGCACCCACAGTGAAGAGCGATTTTCTGTAGCTGGAAAAGCGGCGATACGGTGAGCCTTTATCGCCGCACTCCAGAGTGCTGCGCACAAATTTCCATCTGGAGGAGGTTTTTGCAGTTGTCGGTTGATGGTTGATCGTTGTTTGGGAGATAAAAAACCCGCGTCCTTCGACTGGGTTCAGGACAAGCCCTGTGGGTAGGCCGCGGCCACCGTCCGCACCTACAGGGAGAGGGATAGCGCGCACGGCAGAATAAGGATTTTGGTCTCCTGTAGCCGGGGCCGATGGCCCCGGAGAAAAGAGGTAGTGTCCTAAAAGTTCTGCAAAAAGGAAGGGCCATGGTATTTCCTGTTTAAC
>JBAWXO010000280.1:0-3303 GCA_037144035.1 Kiritimatiellales bacterium | reverse complement strand
ATGTCTGGTTGACGGCAGGAAGCCCTGTACACCGAACCAGCTTTGGGAAATTGTAAACGGAACCTCGATCAGGAATGCCCAGGCGGAACTCTGGCTTGGAGCGGATGCGGAGGGTAATCTGGTTCTGAAAAAGACAGGTGACGAAGAAAACCGGCACTGGGACATTGCTCATACGGATGAATGCTATTCATCCATTCGGAATGTAGCCACCGGCAAATTCCTTGATGTGTCAGCCAAAGGATTTCTCTCGGCGACGAAATTAGATGCCAAGTTCGAGGTGATATTCAAGTCCTTCGAGTTTGCGCCCTTTGTCCCCGGCAAAACTTCACGTGCGCCCATAAAATATACTTATGGTGATTTTGCCCGTGTGGCATCCGTTTCATATCTCAAGGAAGGCTCGGTGGAGCTTGAACCATGCCTTTCGTCCGTCCCGGAACTGAAATAGGAAACACAAATGGAAAACAGACGAAACGGAAAAGGTGTCTGATCTGGCGAACGGCCTTTGTTAAAAGGCAGAAATAAAAAGTTGACAGGCAAAATGATTTATAATGTAATGCGTTACATAAAAGGAAGCAGTTTGTATTCAAGCGACTTAGAAGTGAAAAAACGGGAGGATAGGAGGATGAAAAAAGTATGGCTGGGGATAATAAGTGCAATGTGTGCAGGCGGTGCGATGGCAACGGTTATCTATCAAGATAACTTCCAGAATAATAGCGGAGCACTACATAACCGACGTCCTGATTCGTATGATTCCAGTGTTAATGCGTTGGCTTGGTGGAAAAATGAGGCGAGTAACTTTACTGTCACAAATGGGGCTTTACAGACTACAACGAATGGAGTGGCTTCAGCTTGGTTGACGTTGCCGACAATTTCCGCCGGGCAGGTTATTAAAGTGAGTGCGGTGCTGGTCGCAAACGGGGATATCAATACCGACTATCTGAGTATCGGTTTTTCAAATGCAAAAAATCCCACGTATAACGCCGGTGATCCTTGGCTGACCATGTACCGGCGGATTGATACTCAGCCCGGGAGAGGTTTGTTGAAGGTTTATTCCGGTCTCGGTGGTACAGGCAGTAACTTGGTCAACCAAGCCACTCTTAGTGAAACGCAAGGCTTCACGACTAATTTGAATGCCCGCAATACCGTAAACTACGAGTACAATACGGCGACTGGAAATCTGTTGGTATGGCTTCTCAGTGAAAGCGGCACGTCGGTTACTCAGTATAACGGCTCCGTGAATTATGGTGGGGTTTCTGGAGCGATTGTGCCAGTGGATCAAATCAAATATCTTGACATCACATTTAATAGCGTGAATGTCTCGGGATCCGCTAATCCGGCGTATTTGGATAATCTGATAGTTGAAGTTATTCCCGAGCCGGCAACCATCGGGTTTTTTGTGATTTCTGGAACCGGCCTGATTCTGTTACGTCGCCTACGCCAGTAAGTTAGATTCGGAAGACAGGGCGGCATTTCCGCCCTGTTTTCTATAGTGCCGTATGGGTTCTGATTGTAATTTGCCTGTTCATTGCGCAGTTTTATTGTGCCCCGATTCGATTCCCGTGAGAGGTTGTTGAAATGAGACGATCCATAATCCTACTGATCTGTTTGTGCTCAGGTTCAATCCGCTCGGAAAATTTGCTGAAGAATGGATCCTTTGATCAGGGGTTGTCCGGCTGGCAAGTTGGCGGTGCATCTGCGCAGGAGATTTCGTATGTTACGCTCGGCGATATGTCTGGGAAAAATGCGGTACAGATTGATACGCGTCGGCTTTCCGGTGGCGAACGGACTGTTTTGTCGGGGGCGGTTCTGGTCCAACCGTCGCAGACGTATGAAGTTAGCGGCATGGTGAAGCGGCTCGTCGGATACGGATACCGTTCTTGTATAGCTGTGGTGTGGAAAGATGCCCGCAATCAAATGATCAGCGTGGATAACATCTGGTTCGGGGTGCTGTTTGGAACCAACTGGGTGCCGGATGCCCGTCGAGTGATTTCACCGGCCGGTGCGGCATTTGTGCAGATTAAGGCCGGAATCGAGACCGGTTTAGGGGAACGCAACGCGGCCCTCTTTACAGATATTTCATTTAAAAAAGTTTCTCCAACCGGACCGGACTTGTCGGTTGAGCTGATTGCGGAAAAAACCGTCCTGGGCAAGCCGTCTGCGGTGCGAATTCACCTAACGAATACTGGCGACCAGCTACTGTCAGGACTATCGGTAAGCGCAGTTCTGCCAGTCGGAATGTCCGCAGAAACAGCACAGTGGAATTTTCATCAGCTTGCCGCCAGCGAGGTTTTGGATCGGGCGACGGTTGTAACCGGCTATCCGGAAAATTCGCAGGACTCCATTCGTGTTACCGTAATGGCAGAAGCCGGCGGGAAGAAGGTCGAGTTCAGCGCGACGACGCGGGCGAATCTGGCCGACTCGAAACCGGTTGAGGTCTCCTCTGCTGTGCTGAGCTGCCCGGAACTTCCGGAAATGAAAGTGAAGCTTGGTGCCTATTATTTTCCGGTGATGATCGATTGGGGCGGCACTGCCGGGCGTCCGGGTCTGCGTGCGATTAAATCCATGGAGCCGTTGCTTGGCTATTACAATGAACGCTCTCCGGAAGTGGCAGATTGGCATATTGCGTGGGCTCGGCAGCACGGGATTTCGTGGTTTGCAGTGGACTGGTATTGGAATCAAGGCGAGGAGTTTCTGAATGAAGCCCTTGACGAGGGGCTGCTGAAGAGCCGGTTTGCCGACCAGATGCAGTTTTGTATTCACTGGTGCAATCAAGATCCGGCCTGCACGACCTTCCGAACCTATGACTATTCGCCGGAAACGATGCGCGAGATGGCCACCACGCTTTGTGACCGGTATTTCAGTCGCAGTAATTATCTGACGGTTGACGGCAAACCAGTGCTGATGATTTTTCAGCCGGTTTCGCTGATTAACGATAGCGGCGGAGCCGCCGGAGCCAAATCCGTGCTTTATGGAATGGAGGAAGCCGCCCGTTCACGGGGGTTCAAAGGAATTTACTTTATTGCCGTCAACAATTCCCCGGTTGTCCCGGATTATACCTCGGCAGGATTTGATGCGGTGGCTCCTTATAGTTTCATGTTTGCCAATCTTCTGCCAGAGCGTACAGACCGTCATACGTTTGATTACCGGCAGGTTGTTCAGCGCTACATCAGTTATTTTAAACAGAATCAGAAACAGGTGCATGCGCAGGGGCTGAAATATATTCCGACCGCCTGGGCTGGATGGGATGATATTGCCCGTTACGGCGAACACCGCCGGGCGCAATCGGCGGTTACCGAAGGAAAT
>JBAWXO010000279.1:0-3310 GCA_037144035.1 Kiritimatiellales bacterium | reverse complement strand
GACCGCCGCGCTGGTCGGGTTGGGGAGATCGCGCACCGGCAGGATGGCGGCCACCAGTTCTTCGGTCAGAGCCATGATCTTCTCCTTGATGCGCGATCTGGTGCGCGGGATTCGCGATTTTTATTTTCTCGGCATCCGGCCGAGATGTTATCCCGCATCCTGTATCCTGAAACTCGCATCGTTTTTACTGAAACGGTCAGACACCATACGGCCTTCAACCCGTTCTGGCAAAGCCAAAGAGTGGTTTTTCCAATGGTCGGAAAACGGCCGTCCGGCGAGGCGTCTGATTGACACGCTATAGCTGTAAATGTACAGTTTGCGCCTTATTTATGAAAAACGACCTTCAACTCGAAACGCTCCGGCACAGCACGGCCCACGTCATGGCCGCCGCCGTCTGCCGGCTTTACGAAAACGTCCATCTTGATATCGGCCCTTCGACCGATGACGGCTTCTACTACGACTTCGATCTGACCCAGCGCCTGACGCCGGAAGATTTTCTGGCCATTGAAGCGGAGATGGCGAAGATTGTCGCCGAAGACCTGCCGTTTGAACGTATTGAAGTCAGCCGCGCCGAAGCGGTAAAGAGGCTCCTCGGACAGAAATATAAGCTCGAACGGCTGGCCGATATTCCGGAGGGCGAAGCAATCAGCTTTTATAAATGCGGAACATTTTTTGATTTGTGCCGCGGCCCTCACGTTGAAAGCACTGGTAAAATCAGAGCTTTCAAGTTGCTGACTCTTGCTGGTTCCTACTATCGCGGCAAAGAAACCAACCCGATGCTTCAGCGCATCAACGGCACGGCCTTCACGAACGACAAACAGCTCGGTCTGTACCTGAAGCAGCTCGAAGAGGCTAAACTGCGCGACCATCGCAAGCTGGGCAAAGAACTCGATCTGTTCAGCGTGCACGAAGAGGTCGGCCCGGGACTGATCCATTGGCATCCGAAGGGCGCGCGCATCCGGTCGCTGATTGAAGAGTTCTGGAGGCAGGAGCATTTTCGTAACGGCTACGAACTGCTCTACACCCCGCACGTCGGCAAAGCCAATCTCTGGCAGACTTCCGGCCATCTCGATTTCTACAAGGAAGGCATGTACGCCCCGATGGAAATCGACAAGTCGGACTACTACGTCAAGCCGATGAATTGCCCGTTCCATATCAACATTTATAAATCCGACATCCGTTCCTACCGTGACCTGCCGTTGCGCTGGGCCGAGTTGGGCACGGTGTACCGCTACGAAAAGGCGGGCGTGCTCCACGGACTGCTGCGCGTTCGCGGCTTCACGCAGGACGATGCGCACATTTTCTGCACGCCGGATCAAATTGAGGACGAAATTAAAGAAGTGTTGCGCTTCTCGACCTTCATCTGGAAAACCTTCGGTTTTGAAAGCATTACAGCCTATCTCTCCACGCGGCCCGAAAAGGCTGTCGGCGATCCGGCCCGCTGGGAGCAGGCGACGGCTTCGCTCGAATCCGCGCTTAAGGCATCGGGCCTCCCGTACGAAACCGATATCGGCGGCGGCGCGTTCTACGGCCCGAAGATCGACCTCAAGATCAAGGACGCCATCGGCCGCGAGTGGCAGATGAGCACCATCCAGTTCGACTTCAACCTGCCCGACCGTTTCGACCTCAGCTACATCGGCGAAGACGGCAAGCAGCACCGTCCCTACATGGTGCACCGCGCGCTTTTCGGCAGTATCGAACGGTTTTTCGGCATTCTGGTTGAGCACTACAGCGGTGCGTTTCCGGTCTGGCTTGCGCCTGAACAGGTGCGCGTTCTGCCGCTTTCAGAAGACCAGACGGCAGTGGCTGTCAAGATGGCCGCAGAACTTCGTCAGCAGGATGTCCGCGCAACGGTTGACCAGAAATCCGGCAAGATCGGCGCGAAAATCCGCACCGCTCAGATGGACAAGGTGCCATACATGTTGGTGCTCGGTGCCAAAGAGATCGAGAGCGGCACCGTCGCCGTGCGCGACCGTAGCGGCGCTCAGGAAGTCATGCCGCTGGCTGATTTTGTTGGAAAAATTAAAACAGCTGTGCAAAATAAGGCATAAGTTGAAGCAGAACCTAGGGGGAAGTTATTAGTAATCCGAATTATAAAGAGAGGCCGCGCAGAGAGTTCGGCCCGCGAATGAACAACATGATCCGCGTTCCCGAGATTCGCTGTATCGACGAAAACGGCGAACAGATGGGCATCATCCCGACCCGCCAGGCGCTGGTGCGCGCTCACGAAGCGGGCCTCGACCTCGTAGAAATCTCCGCCACCTGCAAGCCGCCGGTCTGCCGCATCATTGACTACGGCAAGTTCCGGTATGAGCAACGCAAGAAGCTCAAGGACGCGCAGAAGAAGTCCAAGCAAACCGAACTAAAGGGCATTCGGGTACGCCCGAATACCGGCGACCACGATCTGGACTTCAAGTCCAAGAACGCGCTCAAGTTCCTGCGCAAGGGCGACAAGGTCAAGGTGCTGCGCGGGGACCACAAGGGCCACACCGGGAAAATATTCGAAGTGGACCTCTCCACTCTCAAGATATATGTCGAAGGCGCGCACTCGCGCACTGCAAAGGGCGTGGAAAAGCTCGTTGCCCTCGACCCGTCCAACCTCGTGATTTTCGAGGGGGAATTCGTGAAAGACAGGCTGGCTGCGCTTAACCGCTCGCCAAAAATGAAGCCTGGCGTCGCAACGCCAAAGAAGCAATAATATGAGTTGATACTATGTCCAAAAAAGGAGGCTCCAACCACTTTGTCCGCATGCGCGCCAACAAGAACACAGGCGTAGTGGGCCGCAAGAAGATAAAGTGGCTGCTCGCGCCTGAGCCTGGCACGCACAAGAAGGCAGAGAGCATTTCAACGGGCGTGCTTCTGCGCGACGTGCTTGGCAGGGCGGACTCCATCCACGAGGTCAAGAGGATCCTCCACACAGGCGGGCTTATGATTGACGGCAAGAAAATCACCGAGCCCAAGTTCCCGGTTGGCGTGATGGATATCATAAACGAGCCTGCGGAAAAAAAGGTTTACCGCATGTCGCTTGACAGCGCGCGGCTCGTCCCAAAGGAAGTGAAGGGAGAGGCAGCGACCCGCAAGTACCTCAAGGTGATAGGAAAGAACACCAACAAGGGCGGGAAAATCACCATTGCGTTCCACGACGGCAGGAACCAATTCGGCGACAAGCACATCAGCACAGGGGACACCTGCGTATTCTCCATCCCGGACTTCAAGCTCCTGACGCATATCAAGCTGGCGCCAGGCGTGTCATGCTTGGTGATGAAGGGAAAGCACATGGGCGAGGTGGCAAAGCTTGAAAAGATAATCG
>JBAWXO010000278.1:0-3312 GCA_037144035.1 Kiritimatiellales bacterium | reverse complement strand
ATAAAGGAGCTCTTTCGAGCCGTCTAGATTTTCAAATTTTTACCGGACACCAGTGCGGTCTTCGACGTTTTTACGGAAATGAACCCGTTTTTCAAATCGATCGATTCCCATTTGAGTTTGCAGCAGTCGCCGCGCCGCATGGCTGTGCACATGGCCGTCAGAACAACGGGGCGGATGATGGCGTCGCAGTGCTCAAGAATGTCATTCAACTCCTTTTCCGAGAACGGCTGGCGGTGGACCGTGCGCAGAGACCGGTGCGGGATACCCGCGAAAGGATTTTTCAGAATCCCGGCATCGTGACCAAGCTGCTCAAACAGCCCTCGCATAACGGAGAGCTTCACGTTGTAGCTGGCGCCAGACAGCTTGCGCTCGTTCAGGGTTGTCAGCCAGGCCAGCACCATGGGACGGGTGACCTGTGACATATTTTTGACGGCCGGATACTTTGCCTGCATAACCTCGCGGAACTCGCGGATATTTGCTTTCTGGGCCGTCTCTGACTTTTCCGTACGCGTTTTTTTAGCAGGCAGAAACGCCCACCGTATTTCCATTTCGGTCAAAGGAATCTGCGTAAGCCCTTCTCCTGACTTAATCTCATAAAGTTCTTCCAGATGATGCGCCGCCGATTTGCGGCTGTGAGCCTCGCTCCGCAGTTCTTCGAGCTTAACCTGAGCCTTCATTCGGGAATGCTCAAAGAGCGAATCTCCGCGCATTTTGAGCGTTTCAGGAATCTTTCCTTTAATCTCTATCCCGAGATTAACGCAGGTTGATTTCCCGTTTATTTTGAACCGCCCGTACCACCATTTTGCCCGAAGTGATCCGTCTTTCTTCCGTGTAATTTCCAGTCCCATTTTCAGCCTCCTTATTTTGCGTTCATATGAAATGCCCTTAATCAAACAGGGCGAATCAACCGGCCAAACCCGAAGTTTCCCCCGAAGTCGGACCGAACGAGGCGGAAAATAAAAAACAGCTCCTTTCGCAAAGTGCTGTTCATCAAATGCTAAGACTGGAGCCGGCGGAGGGATTTGAACCCCCGACCAGCTGATTACAAATCAGCTGCTCTACCACTGAGCTACGCCGGCATCAAAAAAGAGGGGGGATTATGCGGAAAGCAGCGGCGAAGTCAAACCATCAGCCGCGCTTATAACCGTGTCGGTGATGCCGAAGGTGGGGAAAGCAGTAGCGCGAGAAGGCCGCTACAATCAGAAAAAGGGTCAGGATCAACGTGACGCTCAGAGCAAAATACCCGCGATGACTTCCGGCGAGATAGGCCTCGTCCGTAAAAAAATAAACCGAAATCAAGCCGCCGATTACGGCCACAAAAAAAACCGCCACAAGCAGGCTGCGATATGGCCGCAACTTGAACATTGGCACTCTGTCTCCCATTAAAATCATCCGCCGTTCGCTCCACTTGTGATGTCCGCATCCTATTCTGGGGCTTTTGGTTTGCGAGCATTAATTATTCCCAGCCGGCCGAGAAGAAATCATAGGAGAAATTGCCACCCGTCAGACGGCGAGGTAAATGCAAACAGGTGCTGCGGTTTTCGACCGCCACTCGCCGCACTTTTCGACCGGTGTTTACATCCGGCCATGCAGCAAAAACTTTCCGGTGGGCATCCGTTTTAATCACGAAATATCATGCGCTATCAAAACGGGGTGGATTAGGCACGACATACGTTTCGACCAATAAATAATGGGCTTAAACCGAAGTTTAAACCCCTAAAGAGTGGCGGGAGCGACGGGACTCGAACCCGCAACATCCAGCGTGACAGGCTGGCACTCTAACCATTGAGCTACGCCCCCGTGGAAAAGAGATAAGGAGGATAGTCGGCCAACTTCTTATTTCAAGCGCAAACTGTGATAACTTCATAAGGCTGGGCGGCCGCGCGAAAACCAGCTACCGTTTACACGATATGAAAGAGAAGTTCGGACTCTATCTGGTGCTGACCGATCCGGTCGTTGGCTACGAGGCCTGCGCGCAGGCCGCGGTTCGTTGCGGGTTGCGCTACGTCCAGTTGCGGATGAAAAACGCCTCGCGTGCCGCCATCCTGACCGAGGCACGAAAAGTGCGCGCCGTCACTGCGGGCACGAAAACTCTTTTCATCGTGAATGATGATGTCGAACTCGCCTGGGCCGCCAGCGCCGACGGCGTTCACCTCGGTCAAGGCGACATGCCGCTCGACGAAGCGCGCAAACTCTGGCGCGGGCCCGGCAAAATTTTTGGACTCTCCACGCACAGCGAAAAGCAGGAGCTCGCCGCGCGGGCCTTGCAGCCGGATTACATCGGCGTCGGCCCCGTTTTCCCCACGCCAACCAAAGCGATTTCCGATCCGGCGCTCGGCATCGAGCGCGCCGGCACCATCATAAAAAATTCGCCGCTCACCTGTGTCGCGCTCGGCGGGCTCGACGAAACCAATCTCTCCGAAGTGCTGAAGGCGGGCGCGGTCAACTTCTGCGCGGTACGCGCCATCATGCGGAGCCCTGCGCCAGAAAAAATAATTCGGTCGCTTCAACAAATCTGGCGCGACGCAGTCTGAGCTTCCAATGCTTGGACAAAATCAGATAGGCTCGCTTGGATTTTTCAGGAGAAACACTATGAACCTTAAACTCGCTGTTCTTTTGTCGGTTTTATTTGGCTTCGCCGCCGCGCCGCGCGCCGCAGAATCCTACACCAACGCCTACGAGGCGATTGCGCTGTTTACCAAAGTGCTCGAAGAGGTGCATCGCAGTTATGTGGACACCAACGAGTCCGGCTACGACTCGCTGATCCGCCACGCCCTGACCGGAATGCTTCAAGATCTCGATCCTTACAGTCAGTTCATGGATAAAGAGTCCTATCAGGATATAAAGGAAGACACTGCCGGCCGTTTCAGCGGCGTCGGGTTGGTGATTGTCATGAAGGCCGGCCTGTTGACCGTTGTTTCGCCAATGGAAGATACACCCGCTTTTCGCGCCGGCATTCTTTCCGGCGATATTATTGTCGAAATCGACGGCAAGGAAACCCGGGAGCTGTCTCTGTCTGATGCGGTAAAGAAAATGCGCGGCGAGGCGAAGACGGAAGTGAAGCTAAAAACAATCCGGCCTTCGACGCATGCGGCGAAGGAGCATTCCATCATCCGAGAGGAAATCACGGTCGCCAGCGTAAAAGACGCCAAGCTGCTTGACGGCGGCATCGGCTACATCCGCCTCACTCAGTTCAACGAACCGACGGCAGAGGATTTAAAGGCCGAGCTTAAAAAGCTGGCCGACCAAAAGATGAAGGCGCTGGTGCTCGACCTGCGCGGCAATCCCGGCGGACTGCTGACCGCGGCGGCG
>JBAWXO010000277.1:0-3320 GCA_037144035.1 Kiritimatiellales bacterium | reverse complement strand
AAGCGCGCGCCGCCGGTGAAAAGGGCGCACTGCTCGGTATACCGCTGGCGATCAAAGATCTGCTGAACGTCAAGGGTCAGCCCTGCACTTGCTCGTCGAAAATTCTCGAAGGCTATACCGCGCCGTACGACGCCACCGCCATCGCTAAACTGCGCGAAGCGGGCGCGGTTTTTCTTGGCCGCGTCAATATGGACGAGTTTGCGATGGGCTCCAGCACCGAAAGCTCGGCGTTCAAAAAGACGCGTAATCCGTGGAACACCGACCACGTTCCCGGCGGTTCTTCCGGCGGCTCCGCCGCCAGCGTCGCCGCCGACGAAGCGGTCGCCGCGCTCGGCTCCGACACCGGTGGCTCCATCCGCCAGCCCGCCGCCTTCTGCGGATGTGTCGGCCTGAAGCCGACCTACGGCATGATTTCGCGCTACGGCCTGACCGCCTTCGCCTCATCGCTTGATCAGATCGGCCCGATCACCAAGACGGTCAAGGATTCCGCCATTCTGCTGGAAGCAATGGCCGGTAAAGACGAAATGGATTCCACTTCGATCGATCTGCCCGTTCCGAACTTTGGACCCGAGCGTAGCGAGAGAGGCACCGCTATTGCGGGGCAAGGACCGAAGGGCCTGGCAAAAATGCTGACAGATGACCACAGTCTCAAGGGAATGAAGCTCGGTCTGCCGAAGGAATATTTTGTCGAGGGCATGGATTCTGAAGTTGAGAAAGCCGTCCGCGACGCGGTCGAACACTGTAAAAAGCTCGGCGCGGAGATCGTGGAAGTCAGTCTGCCGCATTCCAAATATGCGATTGCGGTCTATTACATCATCGCCACCGCCGAAGCCTCCGCGAACCTCGCGCGATTCGACGGCATCCGCTACGGCCTGCGCAAAGACGGCGCCGATCCGATTGAACTGTACGGCAAAACCCGTGCCGCCGGATTCGGGCCGGAAGTCAAACGCCGCATTATTCTCGGCACTTACGTTCTTTCGAGCGGCTATTACGACGCTTATTATCTGCGCGCCCAGAAAGTTCGCACGCTTATCCGCAACGATTTCACTGAAGCCTTTAAGCAGTGCGATGCCATTCTCGCGCCGGTTACGCCGACACCCGCCTATAAAATCGGCGAGAAGACCAACGACCCGCTCAAGATGTACCTCGACGACATTCTGACCACGCCGGTCAATCTCGCGGGCATCTGCGGACTGAGCGTTCCGTGCGGCTTTTCCAAGGCGGGTCTGCCGATCGGACTCCAGATTCTCGGCGATTCGTTCAAAGAGGCGAATATCCTCAAAGTCGGCCACGCCTACGAACAGACCACGGAATGGCATCGGCAGAAACCAGAATTTAACCTCAGAGGACACAGAGGATCACTGAGGATGGATCAGGATCAATTGACAGAGAAAATTATCGGGGCGGCCATGAAGGTGCATTCGGCACTTGGCCCGGGACTCCCCTCGAGAGTGCCTATCAGGCCTGTTTGGTGCATGAATTGAGGCGGCAGGGACTGAATGTGAAGGCGGAAGTTATTCTGCCGGTGGTGTATGAGGGTGTTGAGGTGGATGCCGGTTACCGGCTGGATATTCTGGTTGAAGATCGGGTGATTGCTGAATTGAAGTCGGTTGAAAAGACTCTTCCGGTTCATGAGGCGCAACTGATTACCTATTTGAAGTTGAGTAAATGCAAAGTTGGTTTGCTGATAAATTTTAATGTGAAGCACCTCAGAGAGGGCATTACACGGCGGGTGAACTGATTCCTCGGTGATCCTCTGTGTCCTCTGTGGTAAAGAGAATTGATATGAAATACGAAGCGTGTATCGGGCTTGAGACCCATGTGATGCAGAAGACGCAGACAAAGATGTTCTGCGGCTGTAAGCACGAGTATGGCGCCCCACCGAACACCAATGTCTGCCCCGTTTGCCTCGGCTATCCCGGCGCGCTTCCCGTCCTCAATGCCAAGGCCATCGAACTCTGCTGCAAGGCAGGACTTCTGCTTGGCTGTAAAATCAATCCGCACTCTAAGTGGGATCGCAAAAACTATTTCTATCCCGACATGTCCAAAAACTACCAGATTACGCAGGCCGACCAGCCGCTCTGTCTCGGCGGACAGATCGTGACGGAAGTGAACGGCGAGCTGAAAACGTTCACCTTGGAGCGTATCCATCAGGAAGAAAACGCTGCTAAGAATACGCACGATAAGAGCGGCAGTCTGATCGACTACAATCGCGCCGGCACCGCGCTGATGGAAATTGTCTCTAATCCCTGTATGCACTCGGCCGACGACGCTTTCGCTTATATTCAGGCGCTCAAGCTGATCATGGAATACGGCGGAATTTCCGACTGTGACCTCGAAAAGGGGCACATGCGCTCCGACGTTAACGTCAGCGTTCGTCCGGTTGGACAGGAAAAGCTTGGCGCCAAGGTCGAAATCAAAAACATGAACTCTCCCAGCTTCATCGTTGAGGCCATCAAGTATGAAATCGAACGCCAGATCGAAGTGATCGAAAATGGCGGCAAAGTCGTTCAGGAAACACGCGGCTACGACTCTGACCGCGGCGAAACCTTTTCCCAGCGCACCAAAGAGGACGCCCACGACTACCGCTATTTCCCCGAGCCCGACCTGCTTCCCGTCGAAATCTCCGTCGAACAGATCGCCAAGTGGAAATCGGAGCTGCCGGAACTGCCCGTCCAGCGGCGCGAACGCTACGTCAAGGAACTCGGACTGCCCGACTACGACGCCAAAGTCCTTACTGCCGAAAAAGCTACCTCCGACTTTTTTGATGCCGCCTGCAAAAAGACGAAACAGTACAAGCTGGTTTCAAACTACATGATGGGCAAAGTCGCCAGCCTCGTCACCGAGAAGGGCGTCCGTGTTGTTGACAGCAAACTGACCGCTGACGCACTGGCGCAGGTTGCCGATCTGGTTAGCGGCGGAGCCATCGGCTCCAGCGCCGCCAATGAACTGATTGAAATTCTCTTCACTACAGGCGGCGACCCGAAAGCGATTGTTGAAGCCAAAGGGATGGCGCAGGTCAACGATGACAGCGCGCTCGAAAAATGGGCCGAAGGAGCCATCGCCGGAAACGCCAAAGCTGTCGCGGATTATAAGGCTGGCAATCTGGCATCCATTAACTCGCTCATGGGTTACGTCATGAAGCAGAGCAAAGGCAAAGCCAATCCTCCCGCCGTCATCGCTATGCTCAAGAAGAAGCTAGACGTATAGTTTTTCCAAGCATTGGAAAAACAGGCGCTAAGGCGCATAGGCACTGGGTATTAGTGGTTCTTCTCGGAAGTGCGCACCTAAGAGTTGAAAAAGTTGACTGGTTGTCGTTT
>JBAWXO010000276.1:0-3329 GCA_037144035.1 Kiritimatiellales bacterium | reverse complement strand
CTCCTGATAACGGCCCAGCTCGGACGTGCCGAGCGTGAAAAGACAGTCGGCCAGGCGACCGCGGGCTCGGTCGGCCAGCGGATCATCCGGTGACTTCTTGATAACTTCTTCGTAGGCGAGAATGGCGCGCGGGAATTCGCCGAGCTCGGTGAGGGTTTCGCCTTGCGAAAAGCGGGTTTTCAGCATTAGCGGACTATCGGGAACTTCCTTGGCGAGGCGGCCGAAAACAGTAAAGGCTTCGAGAAATTTATCCTGTTTGAGCAGAGAGTTTCCGGCCCAGAAGAGCGCGTCGTCGGTCAGTTCATGTTTCGGGAAGCGCGCGGCGATATCGAAAAAGGTGGCCTGCGCCTTGGCGTAATTGCCACGGTTATAGTAGTGCTCGCCGGTCCAGAAAAGCACCTCGGGCGTCCAGACGGAGCCGGAATATTTTTCAATGAAGGACTGGCAGAGGGCCAGCGCGCCTTCGGTGTCGCCCTGCATATAGCGACAGAATCCGCGCATGTAGAGAGCTTGCGGCGCTTCGGGGGCGTCCGGCCAGTTGGTGCTGACGACAAGGAAGCTTTCCAGCGCGGCGTCCCACTGGCCGGTACGGTAGAGGATGAGACCCTGTTGCTGCAAGGCCGAGGCTTGTGTGGCGATGTTAGTGTATTGAGCGGCGATCCGGCGATACTGTTCAATCGCCGGATCCCATTTCTGCTCGCGCTTGAGCAGCTCCGCCAGTTGCAGCGCGGCCTGCGGCGCAAATTCGCTCTGCGGAAAAGATTTTTCTGTTTTATCAAAATCAGCGCGGGCCGCATCAGGTTGTCCGTTAAGCAGACTGGCGACGCCGCATTGATACATCGCACGGGCGGCGAGCGGATGCTCCGGATAGGTTGCGGCGACACGGCGGTAGTTTTCGCGGGCTTTTTCATATTGCGCGGCGGCGAGGCGCGCGTCGCCTGCTTTAATAAAATCGGTCACACAGTTATCAGGCTGTGTACATTTGGCTCCGGCGGTTTCGAAAGCGACCGCGGATTCCTCATAACGCTTCTGCTCCCAGAGGCTCCAGCCTTTACCGGCCTGCGCGCGGGCCTGCACGGCGGGGTCGGCTGTAATATCCAGTCCGGCCTGAAATATTTTTTCGGCGGAGGCATATTGACGTGTCTTCAACAGAGCTTCCGCTTTCTGGATCAGCACCTCGGTAGCAGTGGCTATATTCGGCGCTTCTTTGACGGCTTCGTCGAAGAGTAAGAGGGCCTCTTTGGTTTTATTTTCGTCGATCAGTAGACCGGCGCGGGCGGCTTTTTGACGAGCTCGCAGGTCGGCTTCGCCGGTCAGCTTCTCGGCCTTGGCAAGCGCGTCGGCGGCGCCAGCTGAATTTCCTGCGCGCTGATTAAGCGCGGAGAGTTCCACCCATGCGGCCGATCGTAAACGCGGATGAGCGGTTTCGCTTGAACCGAGTGTGTTGAGCAGGGCGGAGGCTTTGCTCAGCTCGTCTTTAACGCCGGTGGCAATCAGCTGTCGCGCCAGTTCTAGACGGATGGGTGCGGTCAGCGCATTGTCCTGAAAACGCTCCAGCAGTTCGTGCAGCGCCGTCGTCGAGTCGCTGTTTTTACCGCGTTGCAGATAAATCGCGGCGAGATCGAGCAGGTTTTGCGGGGCGTTTTCGTCGTCGGGAAAATGCTTGCGGAAGGTTTCAAAGGTTTTCTGCGCGGATTTCAAGTCGCCGGCGGCCTGCTCGGCGCGGCCTTTAAGGCGTAGTGCGGCGGGATTATAAGCACTGTCTTTGGGCAGATCTTGCAAACCTTGGAGGGCGGCGCTGAAATTACAGGCTTCAAAAAGAGCGCGGGCACGCCAATAAACAAACGCATCCTGCCGCGGTAGCGCGGAAGACTCGTCGGCCAGAATCACCGCCCGGTCAAATTTACGCTCACCGGTCAGTGCGCGGACCAGCAGGATCGTCAGCGTCGCCTCATCGTTCGGCATGCGTTTTGTGCTGAGCGCTTCCCAGATCTGCTGCTCGGCCAGCGGATAAAGCTCATCCTCCAGCGCGGCCTCGATTTGACGGGTCGAAAGCAACTCCTGCGCAAACAGCGCAGGCGCAAGCAGAAGCAGAAATATCCAGACCTTGGAAAATCTTAAATTCATTGGCGCGGAGTATCACGTTTCCAGCCGCCTTCTTCCAGCCTTTTTCTGCGAGGGAAGCAGGGTTTGAATTTGACAGAAAATAAGATGCCGTTAGGCTCGCCACCAAGTATGCATGAGATGAAATCAATCCTGCTGGTTGCGCTGGGTGGCGCGCTCGGTTCGGTGGTGCGCTATAAGCTTTCCGGCTGGGTGTTCCATCACACCACCGACTGGCAGTTCCCGGCGGGGACTTTCGTCGTGAATATCGTCGGGTGTCTCGTTATCGGCGTGCTGGCCGGATTTGCCGTTAAAGAGGACTTCTTCTCCGCCGAAACCCGCATTTTTCTTTTCACCGGTATCATGGGCGGCTTCACGACGTTTTCGGCTTTCGGCCTCGAGACCTTCTACCTGCTGCGTCGCGGTGAACTTCTGGCGGCGGGAAGCAACGTCGTCCTCAGCGTCGTCGTCGGCCTGATTGCTCTCTGGATCGGCTTTATCTGCGTTCCGCACAGCGGCGGAGGTTTTTTAAAGCAGTCTGCCACAGCAGACACGCCGAGAAGCGAAGGATAATCTTTGTTGAGGTAACAGTCAGCAAAGGTTGGCTGCCGTGCTGATCAGCGCCGAGAACGGCGTTGCAACATCTGCTCTCCGGACACTTCGCCCGACGGTTCGCCGAAGTTATGGGAAATTCCGATAAACACCATCTGATCACGATATCCTCCGGAATTATGATCAGAATCCGGACTTGCTTCAAAGAATTCGCCCCGGCCCACCAGTTGCCAGTTTTCGAAGATCCGGTAGCGGAACCCGGCGGCGGCAAAGTAGGTCGGGCTGTCTGCGGTCGGCACCTGCCATTCGTGTCCGTATGAAGCCTGCGTTTCAAAGAAAAGGCGTTCGGTGATGTTGAAGCCGCCGTAGAGTCCCAGCGTGTGTGACTGATAGCGATCAGGATTGAAATAGCCGTGATCGTACTGCTCCGCCCACGTGGAATAATAATAGTTGTAATAGAGCTTCACGTACGGTTTCTGCCAGACCCGCAATTCCGCCTTACCCAGAAACGACTTTTGTTCGTTATTGTCCGAATAGTCGCTGTATTTTCCCTTGCCGGAGAACAGCAGATAACGGTTCGGAAGGAAGTCTGCCGAAACGGATCCGCTGTCCATCACGACATGGTTCATCGCGGCCTGTTGCCCTTC
Source organism: Kiritimatiellales bacterium (assembly GCA_037144035.1). Classification (GTDB taxonomy): domain Bacteria; phylum Verrucomicrobiota; class Kiritimatiellia; order Kiritimatiellales; family Tichowtungiaceae; genus Tichowtungia. Next base: position 27 of record JBAWXO010000276.1, on the reverse strand, counting down.
GTAGGTTTCCCGGTTGTAGGCGACGTC
>JBAWXO010000275.1:0-3343 GCA_037144035.1 Kiritimatiellales bacterium | reverse complement strand
GCCTTTTCCGCCTTGCGCCAGCGCGCAGTTCAATCCGGGATTCAACGTCCTGCTGGTGCGCAATGTGCCGAAGCATATCGAAAAAGTGACCGCGCTGCTCGACCGCTACAACCGCAAGGCGCTCGAAGAGCGTTCGCGGCAGGTTGAAATCGAAACCAAATTTATCGAAGTTGAGCAGGGTGCCCTCGATGAGCTGGGTTTTAACTGGACGCTTGGGGCCGCCGGAACAGAACTGACCGCCGGCCATTATGGCATGCCCGGCGGACAGAAACTTTTCACCGACACCCTTCGCAACGGACAGGACGCTTTTGACTCCGGAGTGAGCACGGCGGGCCGCGCCACCTCGTTCAACTCCTATGCGGGCGCCCTCGCTGATCCGACCGGTGCGGGACTGGTCGGCGCCGCCGGTGAACTTTTGGTTCAAAAGATCAAAGGAACTCCGGTGGACCTTGTCATTAGCGCGCTGGAACGCACCGCGGGCTCCGATCTGCTATCCGCACCGAAAATCCTCACCAAGAGCGGAGAAACCGCCGCGATTCATGTCGGTGAAGTGCACTGGTACCCGACCGCTTTTGATGTCTCCATCGAGCGCTACTCCCAACCCAGCCTTGTCCCGCTCGAGTATGCGGAGGAAAAAACCGGCGTGATGCTTGAAGTGACGCCAGAACTCGATCCGGAAAACGGCACCATCAACCTGAAGCTTTCTCCGGAAATCCGCGAGCTGGCCGGCTTTGACGAACAACATGTCGGCACCATCTGGCCCGATTTCGGCGATGAAACGCTGGATATGAACAGCGACACCCCGGCCAATAATAACCTGATCGACTTTTTGACCCGGCGCGAAGAAAATCGGACGGGCCATGCCGACCGGCTGATCGCCCGCCGGCCGATATTTAAAACCCGCAAGGTGAATACAACGGTGACGATTGAGGACGGCAGTACCATCGCCATGGGCGGCCTGATCAAGGAACAACTCGAAACCTTCAAGGACAGTGTTCCAATCCTTGGAAAAATTCCGCTACTTGGGCGTCTCTTCCGCTCAGAAGGTGAAAAAAGCGTTAAGCGCAATCTGCTGATTTTCGTCACTGCCAACCAGGTGGATGCCTCCGGCCACAAAAGGAACACCCAGTAAAGTCTCTTGTTCATGAAGCGGCTCCTGTTAGTTTTTGCGCTTGAGTGCAGTCTGGCCACCGCTGATGCCGCGACCCTCTGGCAGGAGGATTTCAGCGGTTACACCAACGTCGGCATCACTGGGCTGGGGCCGACTAATTATCCCGGCGGCACGACGAACTGGAGTATTGATGTCGTCGCCTGCGCCACATTAACCCCTGGCAGCGGCAACGTTGCAGATTGTTTCATGGCGGTTTCCACCAGTGGTGGCCGCATGGAGGCGGTCAATGTGGATGGTGAAGCCGTCTGGTTTTCTGCTGTTATCAATATCAGCGGATATACCAACGTTTCGCTTTCGGTCGCCACCTCAGAAACCGGTTCATCCACCAGCACCAATAAGTATGTGAAGCTTTTCTACCGTCTGGACAGCGGGGCGGAAATCGCGTTTGCAGTCAATCCCGTCAGCCTCGGCAATTGGACTAACACGACCGCGGCGCAAAGCAATCTATACGGTTCAACGGTTCAGATCGTCGCGCGAATGAACAATCCGAACGCCGGCGACAAATCCATATTAGACGGTATCACGGTCTCCGGCGACCGTGTCGTCGCCGGCCTGCCGCCAGTGCTGGATCCGATCGGAAACCGGGAGATTGCCGAACTGGGGATTCTCTCCTTTGCAATATCCGCCAGCGATCCGACGGACAACGACCCTGTCACGCTGACTGCGACCGGCCTACCGGCCGGAGCCGTCTTCACAAACAGCGTGTTCGTCTGGAGCAACGCCGCACCGGCCGGGGTCTATTCGGTTACCTTCCGCGCCACGAATAAAGCCGGCGCCGACAGCGAAACCGTCACGATCACAGTCGCCGCCGTTATCGCCGTGAGTTCGCGTGTCGCCGGAAATTTTTATGGCTGGAGCGGTGATACCATTTTCAAGCTCATTAACGGACAGTTCTGGCAACAAAGCGCGGCGGGCTCCAAGACCGTGTCGCCGGCGCTGTCCCGTCCGTACATAACGATTACTAATTATCTGGGATATCAGCGGCGGATGACCGTGACCAACGTCACCGGCTATGTCGCGGTGGTTCCGCTGGCTGTCACGGAAAGCGCCGTCACCAATACGTTTACCGGTCTGCGTTATCAGAACACTTATCTGCTCGCCGACGGAACGATCTGGAAACAGACTTCATTTGAAGTCGTTTCCTGCAACATCTCATCCATCACAGCATGGCGCTGGATAAAAGACGGCAAGCAGATACTGCGTTTTCTGGATCGCAATGACCTGGTCATCGGGACTTGCACCGTGGAGGCCTTTGTTCCGCCCGCCGACATAAAAATTCACAGCACGGTCGCCGGATATTTCTACGGCTTCGGGCATGGAAACATCCTCCGCCTCGCTGACGGATCGTGGTGGAAACAGATTTCATTCGAACGTTCCACTGCCATACGTCGCAATCCCGAAGTTCTCCTGTGGAGCGAAAGCGGAACAGATTATCTCGAAATGCCGGATGAGGGCTGCCAGATATCCGCGAAGGCACTGGACGTTCAGGGCGAGAGCATCATCACCAACGTCTTCACGGGATTACACTACGGCAATACCTACCGGCTCGCCGACGGCAGCAGCTGGCTACAGCTCAGTTTTGAAAATATCAGCACCAATGTAAGTAGCCCGACCGCGATGCTCTGGATCGAAGAATCTCAAACCAACATGCTGGTTCACGGCAACCGCGACGCAGCCATTGGCTTCTGCGTCGTCGCCGACCCAGTCAGCGATTCCGACAGCGACGGCCAAAGCAACGCGGCAGAAGTGCTGGCCGGATTTGATCCGCTGAATTCACAGTCCCAGTTTGAGCTCCGCCAAACTGACCGCCATGTGCTGAGTTGGGACGCCGTTGAAGGCCGCGTTTACACCATCGAGTGGAGTCCCTCGTTGACGGAACGTTTCCACCCTTTGGAAACTTCGCTTGTCTGGCCGCAGAACAGCTGGACTGATACGGTTCACGCGGTCGAATCCCGGGGGTTCTACCGCATCGGCGTCCGCCTTGCGGAATAAAAAATCCAACCATTGGAAAATTTTTCCCACTTGCACTTCATGATTCAAACGCCGCAACCCACCCCCTTCGACTGCGCTCAGGACAGGCCGGCCTTCGCCCTTGAAGTACCCCCAGTTTGCCGGGTACTCATACCAAACCCGTATGACATTCGGTACAGGCGCGGCCACCGTCCGCACCCA
>JBAWXO010000274.1:0-3345 GCA_037144035.1 Kiritimatiellales bacterium | reverse complement strand
CAGCAGCAAAACCATCTGGGTTAGCAACCCGACCTGGGCCAATCACAACAATATTTTCGCTGCCGCCGGTCTGACAGTGAAAGAGTATCCTTACTACAACGCGACCACCAAAGACCTCGACGGCTCCGGCTTCTTCGCCGCGCTCGAAAAAATTCCGGCCGGCGACTGCGTTCTGCTGCACGCCTGCTGCCATAATCCGAGCGGCGTGGACCTCTCGGCCGCGCAGTGGAAACAAGTCGCGAAAACCGCACAGAAAAACGGCTGGTCCGCGCTGGTGGACTTCGCTTATCAGGGGTTCGGCGACAGCCTTGAAGCCGACCGTGTCGGCATCGAAGCGCTGATGGCCGCCGGCATTGATTTCTTCATCGCCAGCTCCTTCTCCAAAAACTTCGGCCTCTACCGCGAACGTACCGGCGCGTTGACTTCCGTCGCCGCCACGCCCGCTGATGCTGAAACCGCCATGAGCCACCTGCTGGCCACCGCTCGCGTGCTTTACTCCAACCCGCCGGCGCACGGCGGCATGATCGTCACCACGATTTTGAAGGACAAGGAACTTTCCAAACTCTGGAGAAGCGAACTTGACGCCATGCGCGACCGCATTGCCCAGGCTCGCGCGGCGCTGGCCGAAGGACTCACTGAACGCGGCGTGCCAATGGACTGCTCGTTCATGACGAAGCAAAAAGGGATGTTCTCCTTCAGCGGCCTCAATAAGGATCAGGTCAAATTCCTGCGCGAAGAAAAAGCCGTCTACATCGTCGGCTCCGGACGCATCAACGTCGCCGGACTCACTCCCGGCAACATGGGCTTCGTCTGCGACGTCGTCGCCGAAGCCATGAAGCGCTGACGCTTCCAATGCTTGGAACCATCTGCGTTTCCCTTGGCCGTTACGCCTTGGCGCCGGGAGTGCGTTTGAAGAAGTTGGCTTTCACCCAGCTCCAATTCAGAATCAGGTGGAGCGTAGCAACGGCGGCGAGAACAAATCCGGCGTCTTCGTGCAGGATTTCAAATGCCTCGCCCGAAAGCGACCCCCCGAAGACGCCGGTCAGAATCTGATTTATAAACAGGACGGCAAGAACCGGGTTCACTATTTTCAGCATGGTGTTGCGTTTCATGGAAGACTCCTTTTTTACCTGTCAGTCGAGGACGGCTTCATTTTTATACTGCGGGACAATACAGGGCCAGCCGGTTTTTTCCATAAGCAGTTTTTTAAAAGCGCTTGCCGCGTCCGGTTCGCCGTGAGTGATAAAGACGCGACGCGGCGCTTTCCTGAGCGCGGTGATCCAGCGCAACAGTTCGTTCTGGTCGGCGTGAGCGGAGAAGCCGTCGATTTTTTCAATTCTCGCTTTAACCGGTTGTTCTTCACCGAAAATCCGGATCGGATCAACACCATCCAGAATAAGGCGACCGAGAGTTCCGACGGCTTGGTAGCCGACAAACAGAATGGAGCTTTCCGGGCGGCTGATGTTGTTTTTGAGGTGGTGCTTGATGCGGCCGCCGGTGCACATACCGGAACCGGCGATGATGATGGCGGTGCCTTTGATGTGGTTGATAGCTTTCGACTGGTCAACGGTGTTCGCCATCGTCAGCCCCGACAGTTCACACGGATGAATGCCTTTGCGAAGGAGTTCGCGTGTTTCTTCGTCAAAGAGCTCGGGATGCTTTTTGAAAATGTCGGTCACTTTGATAGCCATCGGGCTGTCGACGAAGGTGAGCAGGTGCGGAATGCGGTTTTCGCGCAGCAGTCCATTTAGATGGTAGAGCAGCTCCTGCGTCCGTTCGACGGCAAAACTGGGAATGATAATATTGCCGCCCGCCTTGTTTGTTTCGTTGATGATACGCGCCAGTTCGCCGGGGATGTCCTTGGTTTCGCCATGGGCGCGGTCGCCGTAGGTCGACTCAACGAGAACATAGTCCGCTTCGTCAAACTGATCAGGATCGTTGATGATCGGCATGTTCCAGCGTCCGACGTCGCCGGAAAAAAGAATCGTGCGCGATTCGCCGCCCTGCTCCACGTTTAATCGGATGCAGGCGGAGCCGAAGATGTGGCCTGCTTCGCGGAAGGCAGCGGTCATGCCGGAACCGACCGGTACAGGCGTTTTATAGCTGGCCGGCGTCAGGAGCGAAATGGTTTTGTCGACATCGGCGACGGTGTAGAGCGGCTCATACGGGAACGAACCGGTTTTTCCCTGTTCTTTGTGGCGCGCCTTTTTATGTTTGATGTCTTCTTCCTGCAGGAAGGCGGAATCTTTCATGATGATCTGCGCGATGTCCGCCGTGGCGGGCGTGCAGTAGATTTTCCCGCGGAAGCCGTCTTTCACCAGCTTCGGTAGGCGGCCGCAATGGTCGAGATGGGCGTGTGTCAGCAGAACGGCATCAATCGTCGCGGGCGGAACGGGAAAGGCGTCCCAGTTGCGCTGTTTGAGGTCGCGTTCCTGATAGAGGCCGCAGTCGATCAGGATGCGCACACCGTTCGCTTCGACCAGATAGCAGGAGCCGGTGACATTCTGCGCCGCGCCGAAAAAGTTCAGTTTGATGCTCATCGTAAAGGCCTTCTTTCCGCCCGACTTTAGAGCGTTTCCGGCCGTTACGCAATTAAACCCTTGAGTGTGCGCGTGTTTTTGTATTCTCTTATACGGTTATTGTCGGGCATGTGGTGAAATTGGTATACACGCAAGATTTAGGATCTTGTGCCTTACGGCGTGCGGGTTCGAGTCCCGCCTTGCCCACGCTTTCGACAGACCGAGAAAAAGGAGATTGGTATGTTGCCGCAACATGGAGGAGTGCCGAATTTCAATATGCGGATTCCCGGGTCGATTCTGGCACTGCTGATCCTGGTGCTGATTGCGGGATCGATGCTGACACTTTCTTTTTTTCTCAACTCGGACACTGGTGATCTAGCTGCGCAAAGCCACACGAGACTCTCCTTGATTGTCACTCTGCTGCTTGCATTCTTTGTCCTACTGGCCGGCACAGGTCCCTGGTGGCATCCGCACCTGTGGCGGCACGGCAACAGCCAGAAGCAACACCGTCACCGGCATGGGCCGCATTCGCGACGACACCGCTAAACCGAAGTACTGGTCTATTTTTGGTTGCGTTAGCGGAGGCCGGACAGTACCTTTTCCGCTCTCTTAATGGACGCGTAGCTCAGTTGGTAGAGCAGCTGACTCTTAATCAGCGGGTCCCCGGTTCGAGCCCGGGCGCGTCTACCACCTTAAAAACCTCACTTTAATCAATGTTTACAGGGGTTTTATTAACATCCTCACCGGAGTTTTCCCTCTCTTTCCCACCTCTAATACCACTTTCATATAGATATCGGTATAAATACTGGTTGTACTTTGCTATGAT
>JBAWXO010000273.1:0-3357 GCA_037144035.1 Kiritimatiellales bacterium | reverse complement strand
CCACATCCGCGACAAAGGCGCTATGAAGTGCGCCATCTCGACCGAAGACCTCGATTGCAAGAGCCTCGTCAAAAAGGCTAAAGAATCCGTGGGGCTCGTCGGACGCGATCTTTCCACCGAAGTCAGCGCGCAGAAACCTTATGTTTATCCGGAAGGCGGAAAAAAGAATGCCCGCTTCCGCGTCGCCGTGATCGACTGCGGCATCAAAACCAATCAGCTCCGCATTTTTGACGATCTTGGTTGTGAATGCCGGGTATTTCCCAACACAGCCTCGGCCAAAGAAATTCTGGCCTGCAAACCCGACGGTCTTTTCCTTTCTAACGGCCCCGGCGACCCCTCCGGCGTTCCGCAGATTGTCGCGACCGTCAAAGAGCTGATCGAGTCCAAGCTTCCAACCTTTGGAATCTGCTTCGGCCACCAGATGCTCGGTCAGGCGCTCGGCGCGAAAACCTACAAACTGAAATTCGGCCATCGTGGCGCCAACCAGCCGATTCAAGATCTGCGCACCGGCAAAGTCGAAATCGCCTCGCACAACCACGGGTTCTGCATTGACCCGGACACTGTCGATCCGGAAATCGCCGAAGTCAGCCACATCAACCTGAACGACAACACCGTCGCCGGCCTGCGTCACAAAACGCTGCCGGTGTTCTGCGTGCAGTACCATCCCGAAGCCTGCCCCGGCCCGCACGACCCTTACTACCTTTTTGAGGAGTTCATCGCGCTGATGGAAGAAGGAAAGAAGTCATGAAGCATAGCGAATGGATCGCCATTTTAGATTACGGCTCGCAGGTGACGCAGCTGATCGCCCGCCGCATCCGCGAGCAGAAGGTGTACTGCGAAATCATCCGCTTTGACACCAAAGCCGCCGAGCTCGCCAGGCGCGCGCCGAAAGGCATCATTCTCTCCGGCGGCCCCGCCAGCGTCACCGACCAAGGCTCACCGCTGTGCGATCCCGCGATTTTCGAACTCGGCATTCCGATCCTTGGAATCTGCTACGGCATGCAGATGACCGCCCAGACACTCGGCGGCAAAGTGCACCGCGGCCTCAAGCGCGAATATGGCAAAGCCATGATGCAGACCACCAAAGAGTGCCTGCTTTTCCAGGGTTTGGACCTGAGCAACAGCGAAAGTGCTTTTGGTATCCCCCAAAAGAAACGACCCGCAGGGGAGTGGCCAAAAAATCTGCAGGTCTGGATGAGCCACGGCGACAAAGTCGAAGCCCTTCCTGCCGGATTTGAAGCCGTCGCCGAATCCGACAACTGTCCTTTCGCCGCCATGCAGAACGGCTTAAAAAAAATCTACGGCGTGCAGTTTCATCCCGAAGTCGTCCACACCCCGCAGGGCGCGCAGATGCTCGGCAACTTCGCCTACAAGGTTTGCGGCTGTTCCGGCGACTGGAAGATGAGCAAATTTATCGAAGACAACATCAACGCCATTCGCGCCAAGGTCGGCAGCGATCACGTTCTGCTCGGACTAAGCGGTGGCGTCGACTCCTCCGTCGTGGCTGCCCTGCTCCATAAAGCGATCGGCCCGCAACTCCACTGCGTGTTCGTGGACAACGGACTGCTCCGCTACAACGAAGCACGTGAAGTCGAAGAGCTTTTCGGCAAAGCCTTTGGCATTGATCTGCATACGGCCCATTCACAGGACATTTTTATCGACGCGCTGGCTGGCGTCACCGATCCCGAGAAAAAACGCAAAATCATCGGTAAGACCTTTATTGATGTCTTCGCCGAAAAAGCCCGCAAAGTCGGCAAAGTCAAATATCTTGCGCAGGGCACACTTTATCCCGACGTCATCGAAAGCGTTTCGCCGATCGGCGGCCCGTCGGCCACGATTAAGAGCCACCACAACGTCGGCGGACTGCCCGCCGATCTGAAGTTCGATCTCATCGAGCCGCTCCGCGAACTTTTCAAAGATGAAGTGCGCGCCGTCGGCCGCGAACTTGGGTTGCCGAGTTACGTCGTCGACCGCCAGCCCTTCCCCGGCCCCGGCCTCGCTGTACGCATTCTCGGCGACATCACCCGCGAACGCGTCGACCTGCTCCAGCTCGCCGACCTGCGCGTCCGCGAAGAAATTCTGAAAATGCCAAACCACCTCGACGTCTGGCAGTACTTCGCCGTGCTGCTCCCGATCCAGACCGTCGGCGTCATGGGCGATGACCGCACCTATGAAAACGTCGTCGCCGTGCGCGCTGTGCAGAGCCTCGACGGCATGACCGCCGACTGGTTCAAACTGCCGTATGAGGTGCTCGATAGCATTTCCAACCGCATTATCAACGAAGTTAAAGGCGTCAACCGCGTCGTCTACGACATTTCGTCCAAGCCGCCCTCAACGATTGAGTGGGAATAAACGCAAAGACGCCAAGAATACAAAGCCTCGCAAAGCAATGACCGAGAACGAACTTTCTAAGGAGATCATCGGAGCAGCAATCGAAGTCCATCGGGTGCTGGGTCCTGGCCTTTTGGAAAGCGCCTATGAGGAGGCTCTTTGCCAAGAACTGGACTTACGGGAAATTTCTTATGAGCGGCAAAAACACCGTCCGTTGAATTATAAAAACAAGGTGCTGAAAACGGATTACCGGATCGATCTGCTGGTTGACGGCAAGGTTATTGTTGAAGTCAAAGCGAGGGAAACTATTCACCCGGTCGATAAAGCACAGACATTAACATATATGCGGCTGGGAGAAATTAAGCTTGGACTGCTCATCAATTTTCATGAACCGCTTTTGAAAAATGGAATTACACGAATTGTAAACAACCTTTAATTTAACTTTGCGAAACTCGGCGCGCATTGCGCCTTTGCGTTGAGGAAAATATGCCAAAAAGAACAGACATCCACCACATCCTGATCATCGGCTCCGGCCCGATTGTTATCGGCCAGGCCTGCGAGTTCGACTATTCCGGAACGCAGGCCTGCAAAGCGCTACGCGAAGAAGGGTTCCGCGTCACGCTGATCAACTCCAATCCGGCCACCATCATGACCGATCCGGCCACGGCGGACGCGACTTACATCGAGCCGATCACGCCCGAGACCGTTGAAAAAATTATCATCAAAGAGCGGCCCGACGCCCTGCTGCCGACGCTCGGCGGACAGACTGCGCTCAACACCGCCATGAAACTTTACAGAAGCGGCGTGCTGAAAAAGTACAACGTTGAAATGATCGGCGCCAACTACGATGCCATCATGCGCGGCGAAGAACGCGATATTTTTAAATCCGTCATGAAGGAAGCCGGTATCGAAACGCTCAAGAGCTTCCACGTTCATAATCTGGAAGAAGCAATCCGCGTCGCCGAAAAAGAACTCCCCTTTCCGATCATTGTACGTCCGAGCTTCACGCTTGGCGGAACCGGTGGC
>JBAWXO010000272.1:0-3357 GCA_037144035.1 Kiritimatiellales bacterium | reverse complement strand
GAATAGCGCAACAGCCGTTCGGCCAGTCGTCCGAGGATCGGAATCATGGAGCGCAGCGGCGAATAGAACATTCGGAGCCGAACCATCGCCACAAACATATTCACCGACGACCGGCCGATCTCAATTTTAGAACCGCTCACATCGCACCAAACCGTCGGAACCTCGCGGATGGATGCCCCGAGGCGTTTCGTCTGAAACAGCATATCCACGTCGAACGCCCAGTTCGTTACACCTAGATTGCGCAGTACCGGCTGAATCACTTCGCGCCGGAACAGCTTGGCACCGCACTGCGTGTCCGTCAACTTAAGCCCGAACAGCACTCTTACCATCAGGTTGAAACAGCGCGAGGCCATGCGGCGCGAAAGCGGCTGTTTTGGACTGACATCCGATCCCTTCATCCAGCGAGAAGCAATGATACATCCGTCCAGACTGATTTTTTGAACGAGATCATCAAACGCTTTGGGTGAAGTCGCACCATCCGCATCGGCAAAACCGATCAGATCGCCTTCCGCCGCCTGCGCGCCCAGCAGCACCGCTCCGCCCTTGCCGACACGCTTCGGCTCCTCAATCACCTTCACATGAGGATAGCGCAAGCCGATACCGCGAGCCACCTCCGCCGTGCGGTCACTGCAAAAATTAGGCACTACGATCAGCTCGGCTTCATTCCCGTACTTTTCGGCAAAGTATTTAGCGTAGGCTTCCAGCATCGGCGGAAGCCGATGCTCTTCGTTGTGGGCCGGAATGACGATGGAGAGCTTCATTTGCGTTCAAAGATTTCAAGCGCGGTACAAGCCTGACCAAAATTTTCGACTTCCCGGCGTTTCGTGTACTTCGTTTCTAAAACAGCCTGCAAAGCCTTCCGATCATTGGAAGAAAGCTCCGCGATTTCGGGCGAGCGGATGGTCATGCTGTATCCGCTGAGGGCCGAGACCGGTGCGTGCGCCGCAGCCAATATTTCTAAAAGCATCTCTTTGTTCAGTAAATTCAGCTTTTCCGCCTTTTCGCGCGGCATGTCGGGATAATAAGAAAACGGCCCCATTTCCATACCGTGCGGGACGCGGGCACCGGCTTCAATCGCCAGATAGGTGTCCTGTGTCAGCAGAAGGCCGTCCTCGCCAAGTTTTCCGCGCAACTCTGCGCCGACCTTCTGCAAAGCCGCGAGGTCCGGCGTTTCTTTAAACTTCCACCAGATCCGGTCGCGCCCGCGGATCAGCCAGTCCTGATTCATAGGTGAAGAGAACGAAGCAGCGGAGCAGATCAACAGCACGGCAAACACCGCCCGCAACTGCTGCCGCTCCGGGCAGTGCGGCACCAGCGTCACCGCTAGCGCGGCGGCCAGTAGCGGATAAACAATCACCTGATAATCGTCATACGGAAACGGCGCCAGAAAGTGTACCAGCGTAATCAGCGCGCCGGAGAACCAAAGTAACGAGATGAAGCTTCGTGCAAACGGCGAGCGTTTCGCATTCGCTTCGCGCATCATTTCAATCAGCTTGGGACGGCTGTCCAGCGTCATTTCCTCAAAACCGCGTTCGCGGACAGGCCAATGCAGTCGCTGCAAAGCAAATGTCAGCAAAAGCCCTGAGGAGAAGACGAAATAGGCCTGTACAGAACGGGAAATAAACCCGGCTTTCAGCGCGACCATCTGCATCAGACTGCCGGGCGAACGCCCAGCATGATAACCGAACAGCGCAAATTCCGTATTTTCCGGAGCCAGAAGAAAGAACGAGCCCAGCCCGAGCATTAGAATAAAACCGCCGCCGAGACCGAATGCGATCCACGACAATGGGAAAACTTTTTTGCGGTTCCAGATGAGCCAGAGTCCCGCCACCGGAAGCGCAATTCCGGCAGAAAGGCGCGTGCAAGCCGCCAGCGCAAGCAGGAATCCGCCCCAAAACGCCGCGCTCCCGCCGCGACGGCTGTTGTTGGTGTAGCTCAGCGCAACAAAACCGGCCGTCAGAAAAAAGGCGCAGAGCGCGTAGGTCTTCACGATGACGGTGAAATAGCTCTGGTAAACGTTAACGCCCGCCAGAATAAATGCGCACAGCGCGGCGGCTTTCCGGTGTTTGGAAGAAACCGAACGTATGGCGAGCCACGCCGCACAGCCCGCGGCGGCTAGACCGAACAGCGCGGTAATCAGTCGACCGCCTGCAACACCGAACTTTTCAATGATTGGAAAAAGCACGCCGTAGATATAGGGAAGCGCCGATCCCTGCGTGAACATAAAGTCGCGATAGAGCACCTGCCCCTGAGTGATCTGTTTCGCGGCGTAAAGGTACCAGCCTTCATCCTGATTTAAACTGCCCAGAAAAAGATTGGCCGTGCTCAGCAGAATAGCCAGCCCGACCGCAATCACAGTGATAGAAACCCATGTGGCTCGTTTCATAATCGGGCCGTATCATGCCCTGCCGCAAACGGTTTTCCGAATCTTTTTTTTAAAACCTTGGAACCTTTTACGCCAGAACGATCAGAATCACCCCGGCGAGAACGCCAGCCAGCGCCCAGGTTTTACTGCGACGGTTGACGTCTCCAAACAGAAACGCACCGACCGCAAAGGAAACCACCACACTGCTGCGCCGCAGCAGGGAAAGGATGACAATCAGGGCATCGGGGTTTTTGACGGCGTTAAAGTAGACAAAGTCGGCGGCCACCAGCAGCAGCCCGATCATCGGAATACTCCAGCGCCATTCAAGCGGCGTGTATTCCTTGCGCTTCGGCCACCAGACGCAGGCGGTGAAAGGCCCGAGCAGCGCCACATTGTAGAAGGAGAACCAGAACTGAACGAGCATCGGAGTGTAGCCAAGCTGCTGAATCAGATATTTGTCATAAAGCGTGCTGATGCTGCCGATCAGGGTGGCGAGAAAGATGTAGAGAATCCAGCGGCTGCGGTGAAACACCACCCCTTCTTTCTGTCCGATAACCGAAAAGGCGTAGTAGGAGCAGAAGATTACGGCAATGCCGGCCCATTGCATCGGAAGCGGGCGTTCGTGGAAAAGAAGCACTGCGCCAAGCAGCGTCCAGGCCGGACCCGAGGCTCGGATGGGGGAAAAGAGAGAAATTGGCAGGTGCTTCACCGCGAAGTAGGCCAGCACCCACGAAACGGTCACGATCCCTGATTTGAGCAGGATATGCAGATGCTCGGAAAGTGTGGCGACAGGCACATAACAGTGGGCCTGCTGCATCACCTCCGGAGCGAGCCGGGAAGCCGCCAAAAAAAACGGCATCGGCATAAAACCGGCCACCGTGGACAAAAACAGCACCGGCAGGACGGCGTTATGGTTCAGCGCGTGCTTTTTACAAACGTCGTAAAGGCCCAGCAATACAGATGAAATCAGCCCAAGGTATATCCACATAATG
>JBAWXO010000271.1:0-3365 GCA_037144035.1 Kiritimatiellales bacterium | reverse complement strand
CAATTTGCCGGCATTACCCGGGCAAACCCTTAAGTGTTTCCGGATTGAGCTGACGGCCAATGCCGGAGAAGAGGGGATCGCCTATTGCGACAGCTTTGATATCAATCAGGGAAGCGGCAACCATACCTGGAATTGGAACCGCACCGGCAACGCGCTCGGATGGACGCTGGGCGGCACCGCCACCGGGCTCGGCATTTCAGGCGGCCTGCTTTCCTACACCTCCACCGGCGCTGATCCGACGCTGACGTCTCCTGACAATCTGGCGTTCGATGCCAATGCGGTGAACACGCTCATCGTGCGCTTCAAGAATACCTCCTCCCATGCCGAGGCCGCGCTTTATTGGAGCCGTAGCGATGCGACGGGTTTTTCCGCCCTGCGGATGAAGTCTTTTCCCCTTGTCGCCAACGACTCCGGTTTCACCACCTACACGGTGGATCTTTCTGGCGAAACGGCGTGGACCGGCACGATCACGCGTTTACGGATCGACCTGCCTCAGGGCGAAAGCAGCGGGGCGGCGAACATCGTCGATTGGGTCGATCTGCAGTATGCCGGCGAGATGCCGAAACCGGATGCAGATAATGCCCGCCATTTCGTGACGCTGGGCAGCTTCATGACCGCCAGCTACCCGGATTACCGTTTCCAGGAGCTGGTCGATCAGATGGGGGCCGGAAAAATCTACACCAAAATCGGCTCCGGCGGCATCATTGAGACTTCGAATATTCCCAAGATGGCTTCCGGTCTGCCACGCTTCCGGCAGTTCGACCTGTTCTGCGCGCCGATCTTTACCATTCCGCTTTTAGGGAGTCAGCGGAATCTGCTGGAAGCAACCGACCTGCGTGAATTCCAGTGGCGGCTCAACGGGCTGACCTGGTCGAGTTATGAAAACGTGGAAGACTGGGGCGGTGACCGCAACTACAAGCGCGTAACGTATTCACGGCTGGCCCCGCTCGAAAAGGCCTACGAACAAGAGCGCGCCCGCGGCTGGGCGCACGACATGTTGGCCGTGATGCAGGGCTACGAAGAGCGCGTGTCGGGTTTCAACCTTTTGGTGGAATCGGAACTGCCCTCGGGCGGGGAGACGGACGACGGCCAACTCGGTGACTACAGTCCCTACGCCATTACGGAGTTCCGCGACTGGCTGCGGCACACGGGAATCTATGATGCATCCTCAGGCACCTATTCGAATGAGGGGGCTTCCGCGCAAATTATCGGGAGCCTGGTTGATTTTGGCGGTACGCTGCGCAGTCCGTTTTATGATGATCCGACCCCCGCCGATGCGAACGGAACCGGCAGCTCATTTAATTCGCGTTTTGGCACCAGCTTCACCACCTGGACACTGCGCTACTGGGATCTCACCGCCTTCCCCGCTGCGATCACCGACACAAATTTCGTCGTCAACCCGGCAAGCGGAACCGGCTTTACCGCCGGAGGTTTCGATGCGCCGCGCGTGCGCAGTGCGAGCAATACATTTTGGAAGGCGTGGTCGTGGGACACCTTCGACCAGGGCGGCGCATATAACTATCCCGTTGGGAACCCCGCACAGCCCGCCTTTGGATTCCGTCAGCATCTGGTGCGTAACTTCGGCCGCGACATCTTCGACATTATGGTCGAGGCGGGCCTTCCCGCCGATCACATTTTCCTGCACCAGATTCCGGGTGAATTTATTACCGCCGGCCGCCAGCGTTCCGGCGCGACGCCGATCTGGACTGGATATACCGAAAAGAACGGCATGTTGGGGGTGACGCGGTTCGGCACGGTGCCCGATATCAGCAAGATGCTGCAATACGTGAACTTGACCGGCAAGCGGAACCGGGGATGGGGCTTCTTTGAGTGGCATCCCAAACCGGCAGACAGCGCGGGCACGCTTCGTGACACCGCCGCATATATTGAGGATTCCTATACCACCACATTCAGCGAACTCGGCAAGCTGGTGCCCAACCGCATGCGCTGTGTCACGCCCGGCTGGTGGGATTTTTCCGGTGACGGCAGTACCAACACCTCGTTCAACTGGAACACCTTCCCCACTTGGAAATCAGGAATGGTCGAGGCGATCAAGGCTTTTTCCGCCCAGTATCCCGATGTGCCGTTCTGGCATCAGGGGCCGGATGTGCCGGATTACACTCCGCCCCAAGTGCACAAGCTCATCGCAATGCCGACGACGAATGCCTCCACGCACAGCATTCTGATCGGTGCGGAAATCTGGAGCGGATACCGCAACACCTGGAGCCAGTGGGGTGGGTTGGACCATTTCGATGTTGAGCAGCGCGCCGATGGCGGCGTCTGGGGCAATTCGCAGGCGATCGGGCAAGCGGGCGAGATGCTCATTTCCAACCGCGTGACGGGTGTGCTCTATGAATACCGGGTGAGGGCCGTTTCGGATACAGGCAAGGTCTCAGCATGGTCTGATTCTTTCAACTGGGCGACCGCCGACTTCGATGGCGACGGCTTGCCGGATTCCATGGAGGGAGCCGGCGATCCGGATGGCGATGGACTGGCCAACTACGAGGATCTGGATTCTGACAACGATACGCAAACCGATGCGCAGGAGGCGGCGGCCGGGCGAAATCCGTATGACGGGATATTCGAGTGTTTTTTTGATACGGACGGCAATTTTGAGGGCTGGGTGCCAAACAACGTGACCAACGCAGTCGTCGTGGGCGGAACCCTGCGCGGCGACACGACCTCCAATGATCCGATGCTTTCGTACAGCAGCGGGTTCAAAATTCCCGGGAATAATGTCGCCTATATCATTGTTCGCATGAAGAAGTCGATGTCCGCTGGGTCATCCGGCGGCGAATACTTCTGGGCCAATGAAGACGGAAGTTTCGCCTCATCACGGCGGGACGGTTTTTCGACGGTTAACGACAATCAGTTCCACACCTATTTCTTAACGCCGGCGGCCGGGGCCAACGCCACCAACTGGATTGATAAGACGATCTCCGGCTTCCGTCTGGATCCGAATCGGGCCAATGACGGAAGCAGTTTCGAGATCGACTATATTCTCTTCAGCGCCGGAAATAACGAGGTGCCCAGCGTAAGTCTGACGGCTCCGACCAACAACGCGAGCTTCACGGCTCCGGACTCGATCGCGATGACGGCCACGGCCTCGGACCTGGACGGCACGGTGACGAATGTCGGCTTCTATAGCGGAGCCACACTGCTCGGCTCAGACACCAGCTCGCCCTATGCCTGCACATGGACGAATGTGGCGCAAGGTTCATACAATCTGACAGCCCGTGCCTGGGATAACAGCGGGGCGTGCAGTACATCGTCGGTGACGGCGATCACGGTCACGAATACCTATTACACTCTGACGGTTAACAGTGGAACCGGCGGCGGTTCGTCGTACACCAACGGACAGCAGG
>JBAWXO010000270.1:0-3403 GCA_037144035.1 Kiritimatiellales bacterium | reverse complement strand
GGCACCCACGCCATAGCCGAAGCGGATGCCCGCCAATGCGTAAGATTTAGAGAGCGTCCGAGCCACCAGCACATTATCGTACTTCGTCGCGAACTCCATACAGCTTTCGCGGGCGAAGTCCACATAGGCTTCGTCAATCACTATCACGCCAGGAAACGTTTTGATGAAAGCCTCAACCTTAGTCTTCGGGAACAGCATCCCTGTCGGCGCATTGGGATTGGTCAGAAAGAAAACCGAGGCTTTGTATCCCTTCGGCATCTGCCACTCAAAATTTTCGTCGAGCGCCACCGGCTTCGTTGCGACTTCCTCAACTTGCGCCAGCACCGGATAAAGTGAATAGGATGGATCAAAATAACCGACCGAGCCGTCGCGCTCGCAGAACGCGCGGATGCAGAGCGCCAGAATTTCGTCCGAGCCGTTGCCCGCAAAGGTGTTCGCGATTCCGACCTCGTGCTTTTCAGCAATCACCTTGCGGACTTCGGTGCAAAGCGGATCGGGATATTTCGCCAGTTCGGCGATATCGATCTCGTTCAGAATGTCGCGCACCTCCGGAGAGCAGAGCCACGGATTTTCATTCGTGTTCAGCTTGATAACGCCCTCGCCCTTCGGCTGTTCCCCCGGAACATAGCCGTCCATCGCCTCCACAGATTTTCGAATCAGATTTTTCATGTTTATTTCTCAAGCCGGATGGCGGCGGAACGGGCGTGAGCATCGAGAGTTTCGACGCGGCCGAACGCTTCGACGATAGAGACCGTTTCTTTCAGGTCTTCTTTGGTAAAATGAATCAGGCTGATGCGACGGCGGAAGTCTTCAACCGTCAGGCCGGAGAAAAAGGCCGCCGTGCCGCCGGTCGGCAGTACGTGGCTCGGCCCCGCCGCGAAATCGCCGACCGCTTCCGGCGTCCACGGTCCCATAAAGATTGCGCCGGCGGTATGGATTTTTTCAGCAACCTTTTCGGCGTTTTTGACGATGACTTCCATGTGTTCTGGCGCAAAGCGGTTGCAAAGTTCGATCCCTTTTCCAATGTTCGGAACCACGACCAGAATACAGCCGCGCGCCAGCACCTCGGCAACCGGCTTACGTCGTGCCAGTGTCGCCGACTGCGTATCAAGTTCCGCGCGGACGGCTTTGGCGAGCTTTTCAGAGGTCGTGATCAGCAGCGCTTTTTCGGAACCGGTGCCGTGTTCGGCCTGCGAAAGCAGGTCGGCGGCAACATGCGCCGGATTGGCGGTTTCGTCGGCCAGCACCGCGATTTCGCTCGGACCGGCGACCATATCGAGTGCGACCTCGCCGTAAACCAGCCGTTTAGCGGCGGTAACATACGGTCCGCCGGGACCGACGATTTTCTGAACCTTCTTGATCGTCTTCGTGCCGTAGGCCATCGCGCCGATGGCCTGAATGCCGCCGACTTTATAAATTTCGGTCGCGCCTGCCAGATCGAGCGCAAAAAGAATATAGGGATTCACTTTGAAGTCCACTCCGGCCGGTGTGCAGGCAATCCGTTCCGGGACACCGGCAACCTGCGCCAGCGTAAGCGTCATCAGCGCGGTTGAGGCCAGCGGCGCGGTGCCGCCGGGGATGTAGGCACCGATGCGGTCAAGCGCGACAAATTTTTCGCCGAGCCAGCCGCCCTGCGGCGCAGGCATCCGCCAGTCTTCGCGAAGTCCGGCGATTGCAAATTGGGTAATGCGTTTGTGTGCCGCTTTAGCCGCCTTCTTGAAATCCGCATCTACCGTTTTTTTGGCGGAGGCTATTTCCGCTTTAGTCACATGCAGCGTGGCGAGCGTGACCGTTGAACGGTCGAACTGCCGGGCATATTTGACGACGGCGCCGTCGCCCTGCGCCTTGATGTCAGCCAACACACCGGTGGCGATCTTGTCCGCACCCTTTTCGACCGGCGGGCGGAGCAGGAAATCTTCAATCTTTATCGAGCGCCCTTTGGCGCTGTATTTCAGAATCGGTGCGTCCGTCTTTTTCATAGAAGCTTCCAGTTGTTTTCCACCGCTTAGAAAAAGGGCAGCTATGCGTACTGCTTGAAGTACTTGATGGTGTGCTTGAGCCCCTCTTCGAGCGGCACCTTCGGCTCCCAAGCCAGCTGCGCTTTGGCCAACGTGATGTCCGGGCGGCGCTGCTTCGGGTCGTCAGACGGTAGCGGCTTAAAAACCAGTTTGGATTTAGAGTCGGTAAGCCGGATGACTGTTTCAGCCAGTTCCAGCATGGTGAATTCGCCGGGATTGCCGAGGTTCACCGGGCCGGTCATCTCATCGGGAGAATCCATCAGTTTCAGAAATCCGGCAATAAGATCGCTGACATAACAGAATGAGCGGGTTTGCTGTCCGGTTCCGTAGATGGTGATCGCCTCGCCGCGCAGTGCCTGCATGATGAAGTTGCTGACGACGCGGCCGTCGTTGGGGTGCATGTTCGGGCCATAGGTGTTGAAAATGCGGGCTACTTTGATTTTGACGCGGTTCTGGCGGTAATAGTCGAAGAAGAGGGTTTCGGCGCAGCGTTTACCTTCATCGTAGCAGGAGCGCGTTCCGATCGGATTGACGCGGCCCCAGTAGCTTTCGGGTTGCGGGTGGACTTCCGGATCGCCATAGACCTCACTGGTCGAGGCTTGGAAAATCTTCGCGCCAACACGCTTGGCAAGGCCGAGCATGTTGATGGCGCCGATCACGCTGGTTTTGGTGGTCTGCACTGGATCGTGCTGGTAGTGCGGCGGCGAGGCCGGACAGGCCAGGTTGTAGATTTCGTCCACTTCGACGAACAGCGGGAAGGTGATATCGTGCCTCAGGATTTCAAAGCGGGGATTGTCCAGTAGATGCGCCACGTTGCCGCGGCGGCCGGTGAAAAAGTTATCCGCGCAAACCACATCGCAGTTTTGCTGGAGTAGCGCTTCGCACAGATGCGAGCCGAGAAATCCCGCGCCGCCCGTGACTAGAATCCGTTTATTGGAGTGGTAATTCTTCATGCGTTGTTTATCCTTTGCTTTTCAAAAACAGGGCGATGCTATCTTTCCAACCTATGGAAACCAAACAAAAACTGATTCTGGCCAGCACCTCGCCGCGCCGCGCCAAACTGCTGAAAAGCGCGGGGATCATGTTCGAAGTGGCTCGCCCGGATGCCAACGAAAAGCTGCACAGGGGCGAAACGCCGGTGGAATACGCCGTCCGCACCGCGCGGGAAAAAGCGGAAAGCATCTCTGTCCCGCCGAACGCCATCGTGCTCGGCGCGGACACGGTGGTGGCGACCGAAGGTCATATTCTCGGCAAACCCGCCGATGACAACGACGCCCAGGCGATGCTCCGCCTACTCTCCGGGAAAATGCACGAGGTGATCACCGGCGTCTGTCTACGCTCCGCAGAAAAAACGGTCTGTTTTCATGTCGCCACCGCCGTGCTGT
>JBAWXO010000269.1:0-3403 GCA_037144035.1 Kiritimatiellales bacterium | reverse complement strand
AGCCAAGCCGCCACCTTCCCGGAAACGGAAACCGGCGGGGTCGGCAGTAAACAATTAAATTTCAAAGAACAAGACCCTTCGACAGGAGGCCTCTTACTATAAGGGGGTGAATCAACCGTCCGTTGTTAATATCAATAGGAACAAGAACTTTTGAAACCGGATGGAACCGTTTTCTGTATTCTGTGGGTGCGGACGGTGGCCGCGCCTCTTTCCGGGGCCACCGGCCCCGGCTACAGGAGACCAAAATCCTTATTCTGCCGTGCGGGCTATCCCTCTCCCTGTAGGTGCGGACGGTGGCCGCGCCTGTACCGAAGGTCATACGGGTTTGGTATGATTCCTCTTCTGTAACGCAATGATTTCACAGGTCATCAACGCACGACTGAAGATCTTCAGCGTCTGCACGTCTTGGCTGATCGTAAGCCGGGGATGCCCCGCCGCATCGCGCAGGTTCGGACTGAACCGGCTCCAGCCGAACTGCCGCTGTGTTCCGCCATCGCAGAATTTTCCGTCTATAACGAAACTGACGATTTTCGGACCGCCATCCACCACGATTGCTACGGCATGCGTTTGTCCCGGAAGCAGCATTCCGGATTCAGACTCATTCAGCGCAACGGTCTGCTTGTCGCTCATCAGCAGCCGGAGCGTCCCCTCCCCGGTCAGTTCCAGCATCCATCCGCGTCCGCTGGGAGTCCGGTTATCCAGAAGCACCTCTCCGCCCCCAGCGGAGGGAACGGTCACCTTCAGCAACAACGTAAAGCCCTGACGCAAATCGACCAGCCCCTGATCCGCCCTGCGCATATCCCGCTGGGAAAATTTCGGCAGAGCCGGCAGGTCGACTTTGAGTCCCCCTTGTTCTACAGCAAGAATGCAGTCGGACTGATCCACTTCAAGACCGTCGAACTGGCCCCAGAGCCGGTCAATAAATACCGGATTGATCCGGTGAATGCGGGCGATATTTTTCTGGGTTTCACTCACATACATCCCGCTGTCCAGCTCGATCATATCGGGATAGCTCATCCGGATGAACACATCGTCGTCGTAGAGCATGATTTCCGGCTGGGACCAGTCAATTACTTTGCCGTCGGGCCCGTCTTTTTCAATCCCGGCGGAGACCCAGGCCGGATTGCGATCCTCGTAAGGCGATACGGCCGGAGCATCCGGCTCCGTCTGGTTCATGAACGGACCGCCGTGATTGTGGAACCAGTATAGATATTTTCCGTTTTTGCATTTCCAGATAAAATTGGCCGCCCGGGGATGTTTCATGTTCCGTCCATCTGCATAGCATTTGTATTGCGGTTCACTCCAGGTGTGTCCGCCGTCGCGGCTGTACGTTTCGACCGGATAGCCATCGACCGTGCGGTAAACACAATAGATGGAGCCGTCGCTGAGCACTGCATAGCTCTGCTCCTCGGACACTTTGCCGCCACCCTTTGGAGCGCACAATCCCCGCTCGCCATCCGGCAGGGTTTCCCATCTTATTTTTGCGGGATCCGGCTCAGTCAGAATATTATCACTGCGCATCAACCATCCTTCAGAGCTGACGATAAATCCTTCTCCGAAGCCGCCGACTTTGTGAACGGAAATATAACCGGACCCGTTGAGCACAAACGGGCGACCGACGTTCCACATGAAACGGACTTTGCCTTTGCGGATATTCTGACGGTCGATTTCCGTCTCCCGGATCGGCACTTCGTAATAAGTTGATGACCAGGTTTTCCCGTGATCATCGGAATATTTAAAGACATGATGACCGAGCGTATCCACGCGGAATGTCACCGGATTCCCCGGATGAATGATTTCCATCTCACGAATATTATCGGCGTTATAATTATAGAAACAATAGAGACGTCCCGAAGGGACTTTCAGCAGAACGGCATACGAAGACTCCGGATTCTCCGGTGATTCCACCGCAATCGGATCCGACCAGGTCTTGCCATGATCCAGACTGCGCAACACCGCCACATGCTGTCCCGCCGAGCCTTCGTGTCCTGTCCCGGTTGTCACAACGCAAACCAGCGCGCCGTCATGCGCCCGCACCAAAAAGGGCTGGTCCGAGTAAGATCGCGTCGGAATTTCAGACCCATTGCAAAGCAAACGCCAGTCGTATGCCTGATCGGCCCGCAACATCTCCTTGAGAATCCCGTCCCCAATACACGCATCTTTGGTGTTATATGTTATTTTTCCCTGTTTCATTTTAATTCGCCTCTCTATTTGCATTTTACGGTGCCCGGGTGATTACCGGACGCTCATTTCCATATAGTTCTGGTTATAATAAAGCGCATGTTCGACCGGTGTATTGGCAGGAATGTGATTCCCTACAGCCATAAAATAACCGGGACAGTTTTTGCCGATCTTCATGCAGCGTTCCACCTCGGCGCGGATCGTTTCATTCGGCCCGCTCAACAGTGCGCGGGTATCCACGTTGCCGATAAACGCATGAGTCCTTCCGTACTTCCCGGCGATGTATTTCATGTCGGTGCAGGGCTCCATTACGAAGCCGTGCACGCCGCAAGCGGCAATGTCGTCGATGAAAAGCGAGTAATCGCCGTCCGAGGTGTAGATCAGCTTTTTGCCGCTCTCCAGAATCGGCGCAAAGAGTTTTTTGTAATTCGGGAAAACATACTTTCGGTACCATTCCGGCGAGCAAAACGGGCCGGAGGTCCAAACGATATCGTCATGAATCATCACTACCGGGACATCTGATGCGGCGAGTGCTTCGAAATAGCCGCCGATCCATTCTGTATAGCGGTTGGCGACCTGCCCAAACTCATCCGGATCGGCCAAGGCCATCAGCATCATATCCCAGCCAAAAATCTCCAGCAGTCCGGAAATCAGGGTAATGTAAATTCCCGTCATCGTCACCGCGTCCGGGGTCAAAGAACGCTGTCTGGCATAATCCGCTTCAAACCGGCGGGTGACGGCGCGCACATCGCACGGCCCGTATGCCTCCAACGGACGAAACGCCAGCACCTCGTCAGGATCATTGAACGGGCACTGTACTGTATCGCGCCGGTCGGTTCCGCCGGACGCATATTCCGCGTGGCCCATATCTGTACGGCAGGGATCCAGCTCGTGGCAATGAATCAGGATGTTCCAAACAACGTCATAATCCCACGCCTTGCGAAATGCGGAAGACGCTTGCAACTGCTTCTCCGCGCTGTCGTGCGGCGTTATTGATATTCCTGTAACCGCCCTTACCAAATCCCAGTGCATATCTGCTGAATATTCCGTGCGCGGCACGCGCGGCGGCATCTGCAGATTCAGTGCCGCCATTCCGATTTCATAAGACATCTGTACTCCTTGATGTTGGCAAAATTCACGGGTCTATAGCGTTTTATGAGGAGTTGCAGCCGATCTCATTTCTCTCTGGAGGGACGGCGGCCTCGCCGTCCAGGGTCGCCGA
>JBAWXO010000268.1:0-3415 GCA_037144035.1 Kiritimatiellales bacterium | reverse complement strand
GAATAAGTCAACAGCACGCCGTCCGGTTTCATCACGCGGTAAAGCTGTTGAAAAAACTCCACCGTCCACAACTCCGGGCAGTGCTGACTTGAAAAAGGATCGTGAAAGACGATGTCGAATGATTTGTCTTCCAAGCCTTGGATCAGCCAGCGGGCGTCGCCCCAATGGATGGAGAGCGATGAATTCTGAGTAATGAATGATGAATGGGAATAAAGTTCGGAGAGAATCTTTTTCCAGTCGACGGGATCCGTTTCTAAACATTGGAAAAATTCCGAAGCGGCGCGGACGACCCGTTTGTCCATTTCGAGCGCGGCGACCTCCAGCCGGTGCTTTGCGTCTGTTGCCGCGCAGAACGCCGCCAGCGTGTTGTTGCCGAGTCCGAAACAGACATCGAGAAGCTTCAAGTTGGAGGTTTGGATTTTACGGGTCAGGCCGGACGGTTCGACAAATTTTTTCTCCGCCTCCAGCCGCGCGCCGCTCTTTGTGTGGTAGTGCTCTTTCCAGTCGGGACTGAAGAAAGTCACACTGCCGTCGGCAGTGACGATTGGAGTCATGGAGTTTTGGAGTGGTGGAGTTTTGCAGTTTCCATTGCTCCCGTACTCCAATACTCCACTCGTCAAATCGCCCTGGCAGATTTGACGACACGTCATTTGCTGGACGACGTAATCGAGAAACTGGCCTTTTTCGAGGTGCCACTGCGGTGCAACCAGTTCTTCGTCCGGCGTGTCGGTCGAAATGCGCATGACCGGAATGTCGGCGGGGATGCGGCGCAGAAAGTCCATCAGTGCTTCGGCGTATTCCCAGTGGTTCAGCGCCGCCGGCGGACTTTTAGCTAGTGCCGTTCCTTTGACGACGTGCAGATTGTGGATCTTGATTCCGGAGATCGGAAGTTTGGCCAGTTCTTCCGCCGTTCTGTTCCAAGGATTGGAGAAATTATTGGGTGCAGGCTCAGCCTGCTTCCAATCCTTGGAACTTTCTCCGGGAAGACCGATGATCACATGCGGGGCGACGCGGATGCCGCGCTCCGCGAGATCAAGAATGGCTTTCCTACTGCACGCCCAGTCGTGGCCGCGGTTAATGTGCTTCAGCGTTTTGTCATTCGCTGTCTGCACGCCGAGTTCCACCCACACTTCGACTTTTTCCTTCAGCGTTTCCAAAAACCGGAGCGCCGCTTCCGGCAGACAGTCGGGGCGGGTGCCGATGCTGATGGCCTCAAATTTTATATTCCCCGCACGTTGAGGAAAAACACTGTGCCCCGACGCAGTCGGTTCCAGGCATTGGAGAATCAGTTTCTGCTGGGTTGGATCGGTCAGGTCGGCGGTGAACGCCTGAATGTAAAGCATCAGCTTTTGCGCCTTGTAGCGGCGTTTCGAAAATTTAATTGCCGCTTCAATCTGCCCAATCGGACTTTCCTGCCGTTGCGTCTGCTGGGCCCGCGAACCGTTTTCGGAGCAGAAGGCGCACCGTCCATGCGGACAGGTTGAAGCAATTTCGACCGGAACGCGGAACAGCGCATCGCCGTACCGGTCAATCATCCATTGCTTATATTGAGTGAAAGGAGGCATGATTTTTATCCACTAATCTTCACTGATTCTCACTAATTGATTAGTGCTCATTAGTGTGAATTAGTGGTTAAAATTTTCGGGACGAGGGCGGCGATCTGTTCGGGCGTCACCACGCCTGGCTCGATGTTCATGGCGTTGGAAGTGCCGCAGGCGAGGCCGAAGACAAAGGCTTCAACCAGCGAATGGCCTTTGGCTAGTGCGTAGGCGGTTCCGGCGCTGACGGAGTCGCCGCTTCCGATCGGATTGAGCGCTTTTACCGCCGGAACGGTGAAAGTATACGATGCGCCGGGAATAAACAGCATGGCCTGCGCCTTGCCCTGTGTAATGCCCACAGCGCCCGCGCCGAGTGACATCAGTTCTTCCGCCAGCTCTTCAATCGGGGCTTTGCTTTTGAACGTATTGCGGAGTTCCTCGGCATTGATTTTAACGACGGCGGGGCGGTGTTCCAGCGCGGCGAGCAACGGCGCTCCATACGTATCGATCAGAACCTTTTTGCTGTCGGTCAGCGAAAGCAGTTCGGCATAAATATCCTGCGGCGCATGCGGCGGCAGATTACCGGAAAAGACGATACGGTCAAAATCGCCCTGGAGTCCGGCGAAGGTTTTGACGAAAGCCTTCCACTCGGCGGCGGAGAGCGGCGTGGTGTTTTCGACCAGCTCGGTGCACCCCTCGTGGTCACCGGAAAGCAGTGTCTGACAGATGCGCGTTTCGGCTTTGGTTTCGACCCAGCGGCAGGGGAGGTGTTCCTTTTCGAGCAGATCGCGGACGGTTTCGCCGTTGCCGCCGCCGGCAAAACTCAGCATCAGCGGGGAGCCGCCGAGAATCTTCAGCACCCGGGCGGTATTGGTCGCCTTGCCGCTGGCAGCAACTGATACCTTGCGGGCGCGGTTCACCTCGTTCGGACTGAACGCATCGTATTCAATTGTGCGCTGGAGCGCCGGAAAAAATCCGCAACACAAAATTTTCATGCGGAAAATCTAACCGCAAAGACGCCAAGAAGCAAAGGAGAAGCATTACATCCGGCGGCGCAGGTGTGATGCACGCGGTGAGTCTGGTGCAGTTGCAAGGCGTCAAAAGGTGAAGCTGTAGAAGTCTACCGCGAACCTTTTGCAACGCCGCAGATGTGCCGAAATCGCCGCGCCTTTGGTGAAAATGAATGAAACTCCGATAATTGGGTTATTCCTTAGATTCCAAACCTCTATTTCATTCATTTTCATGAATTACATCCTGCGAGAGTCGTAGGCCCAATGGAGAAGGGCCTGGCGTTGTCTAGGGCGGCAGGAAAGGTCGCCGGGGGTGCAGTTTTTGTCGATCTGCGTGATATGGCGGCGCATCGCTTTCCAGCGTTTAATTTGCCGTTCGTCGTCAGGATGCCTGCGTCCGGCGTAGTAGCGGCAGTACCACTGAAACCATCCGCGCGGGTCATCGTCCTCAATCCATCCCTTTTCGCGCCAGTACGAAAGCGGTTTGGAGGCGTTGATTTTGAAATAGTTGAGCTTCGGATCGCGCTTTCCGGGAGACAGCTTTGCCTTGGCGAACCACGACTTGGGAAATTCGGCGCGGCAGTCGGTCATATACTTTCCGCCGAAGACCCCGAGTTCCAGCATTTGTTTTGGCGTCAATTCCGGCTCAAACTCCGGATCAAAGTTGCGCCCCGCCGGTTCCGTTAAGAAATAACGGTAACCCGTCTGCATTTTGTCATTCACGATGACTTCGCGCGGCTTCATGAGGGGAGTTTAACCACGGAATACACGGATTTACACGGATTTTTTCCAGATATTGAAAACGCGAGCCGACCAACGGGAGACAGGCACTGCTATTGCGGGGCAGTGGAAGGGAACGGCAATCAC
>JBAWXO010000267.1:0-3432 GCA_037144035.1 Kiritimatiellales bacterium | reverse complement strand
CCATATTCCTGATGGCATGGCTGCAGATATTCCGGCCTTCTGCGCCACCTATGAACGGGCCATTGTCGATGCGGGCGGCATCGATCTGCAGGTGCTCGGCATTGGCTCCGACGGACACGTCGGGTTCAATGAGCCGACCTCGGCATTCTCCTCGCGCACTCGAATCAAAACGCTGACCCGCCAGACGGTAGTCGATAACGCCCGTTTTTTCGGCGGCGACGAATCCAAGGTGCCGCACCACTGCATCACCATGGGGATCGGCACCATCATGGATGCGCGCATGAACCTCGTGCTCGCCTTTGGTGCCAATAAAGCCGGAGCAGTCGCCGCTACGGTCGAGGGTCCGGTGGCCTCCATAATGCCCGCATCTATTCTGCAGTATCATCAGGCGGCCAAACTGTTCATCGATAAAGCCGCGGCTTCGCAACTTAAACTGGCGGACTATTACCGTTGGGTTTACGACAACAAACCGAACTGGCAGAAAGATGCGTAAAATAGTTGGATTTTTTGAAGTAAAATCATTCGAAAGGATACAAAGATGACCAAACGCGATGTTGTCCGCTCCGTGTATAGGGGTGAAATACCTTCTTATGTCCCGTGGTCTTTTTCATTCACAATAGAAGCACGGACGAAACTGGTGGAGCATTACGGCACCGAGGCTTTGGATGACGTGTTGCATAATCACTTGCTTTGTCTCGGTGATACAATCGGGTTTTTTGAGGACGCGGGGAACAACAGGGTAAAAGATGTTTTCGGAGTCATCTGGGATAGGAGTTGTGATAAAGATATCGGCATGGTTGAAAATGCAGTACTTCCGAGACCCACCTTGAGTGGCTACCAGTTTCCGGATCCGTTGAATGCGCGCTTCTTTGCCGATATTCCTTCCAAGCTGGGAAAACAAGGAGATCGATTCCGGGTTTTCCAGCTCGGCTTTTCACTATACGAACGGGCTTGGACGATGCGAGGCCTGGAGACGCTGATGATGGATTTCTTCGATCATCCTGATTTTGTCCATGAACTTCTGCATACCATAGCGGACTACAATATTGCCCAAATTAAAAAAGCGCTCGAGTTCGAGATCGACGCAGTGCACTTCGGCGATGATTGGGGGCAGCAGCTCGGACTTCAGATGGGGCCTGACCTTTGGTATGAATTCATCTATCCGGAACTGAAAAGGATGTACGGTGTCGTCCGGGATGCCGGCAGATACGTCTCCATCCATTCTTGTGGCGATGTGGATGAATTGTTCGATGATCTTATGGGTATCGGCTTGAACTGCTTCAATCCGTTTCAGCCGGAAGTCATGGATGTCGAAGCTCTTATCCCGAAGTACCGGGGACGCCTCGCTTTTCACGGGGGGCTTTCCACCCAACGAACGCTGCCGTACGGAACGGCCGAACAGGTTCGGCGGGAATCTCGCAGAATGATCGAGGTGGGTCGAAATGGCGGATACATTTTTGCGCCCGCCCACGCTGTCGAGGGGGATGTTCCTTTGGAAAACATGCTCGCTTTCATCGATGAGGCAATGAGTCAGCCTGGATTTACGAGGTAGCGCACTGCCAAATAAGCTAAGGAAAGAAACCATGAAGCAGTTTAAAGAGATCGCCGCCGCGTTTCAGTGCCCAGGAACTTATCGGGGGGAATCTCCCTACGGCAGCGGGCACATCAACGATACATTTCGTGTAGTTTACGAGCAGAATGGCCGCGAAGTGCATTACATTCACCAGCGGATCAACAAAAACATTTTCAAGGATGTGCCGAGACTGATGGATAACATCGGGCGGGTTACGCGCCATCAACGGCAAAAATTTAAAGAGGCGGGCGCGGATGAAATGGATCGGCGCGTTCTAAAGCTAGTGCCGACGAAAGAAGGGCAGGACTTTTTTGTCGATGCCAGCGGCGACTACTGGCGCGCCTATGTATTTATTGAAGGCGCGCTGGGGGTTGATGTTGTCGAGAATACGGCTCAGGCGTTTGAGGCGGCAAAGGCCTTTGGCGAGTTCCAGTGCCAGCTGGCAGACCTGCCGGGGCGCTTGCACGAAACGATTCCGAACTTTCACCATACCCGGTCGCGTTTTGACGTCCTGAAAGCCGCCATCAGCGCGGACATTTGTGGGCGTGCGGCGGATGTGAAGGCTGAAATCGAGTTTGCTATGCAACGCGAAGAGATCGTGGATGGGGTCGTTGATTTGATGGCGTCCGGGGAGATTCCTGAGCGCGTGACGCACAACGATACTAAGCTTAACAATGTACTGATTGATACCGTAACGGGCAAAGGGATGTGCGTGATAGACCTCGACACCGTCATGCCCGGGTCGGTTCTCTATGATTTCGGCGACATGATTCGCACAACCACAACCCGTGCTCCGGAGGACGAACGGGATCTAACCAAAGTGGAGATGGATATGGAGTACTTCAAGGCGCTTATCAAAGGGTATCTCGAAACCGCTTCCGGCTTCCTGACGCCGAAAGAGCGTGAACTGCTTCCCTTTTCCGGAAAGCTGATCACCTTTGAAATCGGCTTGCGCTTTTTGACCGACTATTTACAGGGCGATGTCTATTTTAAGACGCATCGTGAAAAGCAGAATATCGATCGTTGCCGCAAGCAGTTTAAAATGGTCGAATCGATGGAGCATCAGATGGATGCTATGCAACGGGTAATGGAGAAGTGCAAATGAAGATTTTAGTGACCGGCGGGGCCGGGTTTATCGGCAGTCATGTAGTCGAATATTTTCAGGGAAAAGCGGATGTCCGCGTTTTCGATAACCTGCGCTCGGGCCATCTGGAAAACCTTCAGGAATTGAAACATGAATTCATCGAAGGTTCCATCACCGATGGCGTTGCGGTTCGCGCCGCAATGAAGGGCGTGGATTATGTTTTCCATATGGCGGCGATGATCAGCGTGCCCGAATCGATGGGCAAGCCGGTTGAGTGTGTGGAGATCAACACCGTCGGCACATTGATCGTTCTGGAAGAGGCCGCCAAGGCTGGTGTTAAAAAACTCTGCTTTTCGAGCTCTGCCGCCAACTATGGGGATAATCCGGTTGTCCCGAAGCTCGAAACCATGTTGCCCGAGCCGAAAAGCCCGTATGCGATCACTAAACTCGACGGCGAATACTACTGCGACCTGTTTACGCGCGAAGGAAAACTTAAAACAGGTGTCATGCGCTACTTCAACGTCTTTGGTCCGCGGCAGGATCCGAAGAGCGCTTACGCCGCCGCCGTTCCGATTTTTATAGATAAAGCCGCCAAAAACGAAACCATCACCATTTTCGGTGACGGCGAACAGACCCGCGACTTTATCTATGTGAAAGACATCGTTGCGGCCAACGTCTTTCTGGCGATGAACAATACGGCCCCCGGTTTTTATAACGTCGCATACGGCGGCCGTCTGACCGTCAATGATCTGGCAAAAAAAATCATCGAACTGAC
>JBAWXO010000266.1:0-3463 GCA_037144035.1 Kiritimatiellales bacterium | reverse complement strand
GCTGAATTTATTCGCACTACTTGGATTCACCCAATTCGCGCCGATCGTCGATCCATCATTTGTATAGGTTGTATTTGCCCGGTTGAAGTCATCGGTTACGGTTTCGGTTACAGGACCCGCCCAAGCTGTCGTTACACCCAACAATAGACTGATGATTGCTATGCTTTTTTTCATTGCTCCATTCCTCCTTGTTACTGATTAACCCTGAGACACATAATTAAACGCCACCTACGCTGGAATCCTGTATTTATCAGGTATTTTAAAGTCCATGTGCAGTCCAACTTGGCACCTTACCAGCAAGAGGCCATCCCGCCTTCCGCTGATCATATTTTACAAAATTATATGGCTGAAAGACAACATGATGTTTCAATAAAATTTTCATTTTACCCTCGCAGACCTAATTCGCGCAAAATAATGCCGGATCCTTTATTTTGACAGATATTTGACTTTATACATTTCAAGCATTGACGGTTCAGGCCAAGGCTCCGGCCTAGCCTGATCGCGGTAGTTCGGCAGAGATTCCCAGCGCAAGATATATTTAATATCGCCAGCACTATTCTGCGGGTATTTTTCCCCCATAATTGAAGTACGCATCTCAGGAAACACTGACCTTACAGCAGTCAATTCTGCCGGCCACTTTTCCGAGTAAAGACTTCTAATTGGCTTAAGAGTTGCTTCGTCCAAGACGAAAATTCCGGCGGGTTCTCTTATATGAGAAAAGGACTGTCTTAGCTCACCGTTTTTGATCGTCACCGGGTAAATTCTGATATCCATGATAATGGTTCCGCCTCCGGAAAAGTACCAGCGGTAGTCCCAGTCGGAGGTCTGGTAGATTTTCCATGAGTTGCCTTCCAACCGAGCGTTGTAAAGCTGCGTCTTCCCGTTTGCATCAAATTTGTGGTAAGAGAGGATTACTCGCCCCTGCGAGTCAAATCCGATTTTTCCGTTGCCGTTCAGCATGCCCTGTTTGACCGGAACCGGATCAACGATTACGCCGGGCGTATCTAAACGGAGTGGCAATTCGATCGGGGTGCCGGCCGCCGTTTCCCAATGAATGAGATCCTTGCTACGCGCATAGCACAGATCGTGGTTGCTGTCGGCAAGATAGGTGTCGCGCCAAACCCAGCTGAGGTGAAACCAGCCGTCCGAGCCGAGAACCGGTGGTGTTTGTAAATAGGCGTTCATCAGTCCTTGACCGTCGGTCAAGGGACTGTCGATCAACCGTCGCCACGTTTTGCTTACAGGGTCGTAAATGTTTGCAATCTGATCGCCACTTCCGCTGCTGCCATCGCGATAGGTGAAAATCAATTCTCCGGTTGGCCCGCGAAAGAATACGGGATAGGTTGTTGTGAGCTCTTTTTCACCCGTCATTGTAAATTGTTTGAGAGAGGTGACGTCATACGGCTTTTCCGATCTGAAATAAATTAACGGACTAACGTGCATGTTCCCGCTGATGTGAATATAGCCTTCGTCATCCAGCATCATTTCAATATAGTTGTGGCTGTCCCAGCGGCTTAACCATGTCGGGAGTTTCTGAAATGTCCATTCATGAGAATTGAGCGAACGTTGCCCGGCGACCATCTGCAGGTCAGCATCATAAAAGGCAACAAACTGTTGGTTTGTCCCGGTATACATGGCATAGGGAACATTTACGGCGGACCAGACAGGGCTTACCGGTATACTCTCTAAAATCTCATAATCAGGTAGCGTCTTGGTCGTGAGCGCGACCAGCAGGCCAGCGGGTTTGGGTTTTGAAAAACTCTCCAAATTGAAGTTATCAAATCTGGCATCCGGCACACCTGACGGCTGAGACCCTGAATACAGTCCGGCATATCCGCCGACAAACCGGCCGCCAGTCCCGGTATCCTCGACATCTGTGACGGGATTAAGCACCACCGAACTTCCCGCTGCTTGTATTGTAAAATAAAACCTGCAAGCTGTGTCAGAGACTACCATCAGCGTGTACAGGGTTCCTGCAGTAAACGCGGCGGATGCATTCCCTGACGCCACAACCGCAACCCCTCCGTTGGTAAAGCCGAGCAGCTGGTAACCTGTAGTGTCGGTCTTAAAACGCAGTGTGTAATAATTTGATGCATTCTGATAGTTAAATACTATCCCTTGCCAGCAGTTGCTGACACGTCCCGCCACATCCGCACTCAGCGTAAAATTTGACCCGCTACCGCTGAGTGTTTGCTGGGCGTTGTTATACAGAATGCCCGGGGCGGTTACTGTATCCATGAGCAACTCATTGCCGCTGATGCTGAATTTATCCGAACTATCGGCACTCACCCAATTCGCGCCGATCGTCGATCCATCTGTACTGTAGGTTGTGTCTATCCGGTTGAAGTCATCGGTCACGCCGAAAGCCGTCAAAGTGAAAGAAAACGACAGGAAATAATAGAAAAAATACAATATTTTATTCTTTTCCAAGACAGCTCCTTATTTTATAAAAAATCCACTTTTTTGGACGGGGATTACATTGTGCGATCCGTTTGCTTATCTGCTGCGGCGGAATAGCAAAATCAGGACTGCGGCAAGTCCAAACATTCCAATCGTAGCCGGCTCGGGGATGACCGTAAGATTGAAGTTATCAAATCTGGAATCCGGCGCCGGGTTAGGTGCAGAACCTAAATACAGTCCGGCATATCCGCCGGTAAAAAAGCTGTTGGCATCTACGCTGTTGGTGGAAACAAAAGTCGTGAGCCCGTCAACTGACTTAATGGAATAATCAAAATCATAAGCTGCGTCAGAGGCTACCGTCACCGCGTACAAGGTGCCTGCAGCAAAGTTGCCAGCGGTTGAATTCCCTGACTTTACAACTATAGTCGCGTTGTTGCTAACGCCGAGCAACTGGTAACCTGCAGCGCCGGTCTTAAAACGCAGCGTGTAATAATTGGATGCATTCTGATAGTTAAATACAACCCCTTGCCAGGTGGCGGTGACGGTAGCATGCCCTGCCACCTGCGCACTCAGCGTAAAACTTGACCCGCTACCGCTGAGCGTTTGCTGGGCGTTGTTATACAGAATGCAATTATTACCACCACCGACTGCATCCATGTACAGCACATTGTTGCTGATGCTGAATTTATTCGCACTACTTGGATTCACCCAATTCGCGCCGATCGTCGATCCAGCTGTACTGTAGGCTGTGTTTACCCGGTTGAAGTCATCGGCTATAAGACCAGCCCAAGCGGTCGTTACACCCAACAATAGAGTGATGATTGCTATGCTTTTTTTCATTTTACATTCTTCCGTTTGCGCCTGTTCCGCTCGCCGACTGATCCTGCCGCCTAGCCACGATTCGGTTCATGCAGGCTATCCTGCTCATGAATTGATGCAATATGGATTCTATTACCATTTATTACCATTTTGACAGTCCCGCGACCTGTCCCCGTGTGTGGATCCAGTTTCTAGAGCACTTTCGAGTTAGTTGGTCGCAATGGAGACAAGGCCGCCGAGACGG